>JAGQXH010000639.1 GCA_020436695.1 Lewinella sp.
CCGTCAAAGGTACCCTTAAGGTCAATCACGGGCTGGGTTTTATGAAAGATTATTACGGTGAGAGTAGCCCACTGGCCGGCGTACAGGTGAAGGTCTACGCCCGGGCCAAGAACTTCGCCGGCTGGGGTACCTGGAATTCCTGGACGGTGGTGCGCACCAAATCCGACGGCACGTTTAGCGTTTCTAAAGAGACCGGTACCGACCGGCGGCAGTTCAAGATCGAGATCCTCTTCGATTCGAACGAACTGCGTATCAAGGAAGGCCAGGAAACCAGCATTACCTTCGGCGGTGACGGTTTTCCCATCGACATTAACATTGACCTGACGGACAAGGACTGGCATGAGATCTACAATGAAAAAGAAGACGGTCCTTCCGACGGTCACCGCGCCGGAACGGTACAGGTAGGCACACTCAGCCTGAAAGGAAACAATGTATTGCGCAAACATGGAGACATCTGGAGCCTGTACAACAAGGTATTCGACCTGTTTGACGGCTACGGCAGCGACTACGGTTTTAAAGACAAAGTCGTGATCAAATTCCCGATGGGCATCGGCAACAACGCCAGTAACAGCGCTTCCTACGCCAATCCGCTGAACAATCATATTTACATTAAAGAGGAAGATTTTGACGGCAACGCCATCCTGCACGAGCTGATGCACATCTGGGCTTATCATCACTCTACCGGTGAAGACGGCATGGCCTGGCAATTGGTTAAACACGGTACGACCCATGATGCCCGGGAAGCGACCACCTTCGTACCTTTCCACGAGGCTTTCGCCGAATACGCCGCTTATAAGACTCTGAAAGAACTGACCGGCCTCAACCGCTTCAACAATGACGACGATGACTTTACACCGCACCGTCCCTACAGCCGGTCGTATATCGGCGCCATCGAACCCATCCTGGCGAATGTGGATTACACGGAGCGCGGCTGGTACAGCCTGTTCAATGTGCTGACCTTCGGCAATCTGGATCGCGTGAATTTCAATGAAGGCTCCAAGTTCGCCGAATCTACTTACGGCGACTGCCAGGCCGCAGAGATCGACTACTCCTTCAAAGAGGTGCTGAGCATCTTCCTGAAGCACTCTTCCAAAGGCGTGAGTAAATACCTGGCTAAGGACGAAGAGGACTTCCGCAGTTTTCTCAACCGCGCCCAGAAGATCCTGCCAAATATGACCGATGAACGGGTGAAGGAGATCAAGAGTTATGTGAATCCCGCCGCTACGGCCAATCCACATGATAATTATTGCGGCATTTCGAGTATCAAAGATAAACTTACCCCGGTGAAAAATCCTAACATCAATAAAGCAAACACCAAGCCGGTCAATTTGAAGCAGAAGAATTGATAGCGAGCGATATTATAAGTGGTTTACAAGGGTACTGCCTATGGTGGTGCCCTTGTTGTATAAGATGATACCATGGCGGATAGCCCCGAATTCCTTACCTTCGCCGCCGAAATGAAAATGTTAAACGCCGCAGGAAATGAATCGAGTCTTGTTCACCATGCTATGCCTATGCCTCCTAAATATTGTCACGGCCCAGGAACCAAAGGAGCTCCAGGAGCTGTACCAGAGTAAAAACACGGAGTTGGCCGGGCTGAAAAAAATACAAAAAACCTACAACCACAAAGTAGACAGCCTTTCAAAAGTAGTGAATCGTCTGAAAGAGCAGATCACGCCTTACCCCCGGTGGAAAGCCGGCCTATCCGGTACCGCCGGATTCAATATTACTACCTATTCGGGTTGGCTGGCCAAAGAAACGCCTAATACCAGAGCGGCCAATATCGGCCTGACGTTCAGCGCCTTTATCGACATGCAACAAAAGCACTACTTCTGGAAAAATGCGATGAACAGCAATATGGGTTGGCTTAAATTTGACGACAAGGATGACCCGGATGACAAAACGGGTTTTCAAACCGCCTCCGATGCCTTTAATTTCACCTCCTTGTTTGGCTGGAAGATAAAGCCCAAACTCGCACTTTCTCTACTGGGAGAATATCGCACCTCCCTGTTCAACGGCACCTTTAACAATCCCGGTTACCTGGACCTGGGAGGTGGCGGTATCACCTGGAATCCCAATTCCAATTTCACTGCCGTTCTACACTCTGTGAATTTCAACTGGGTCTTTTCCAAAGAGGACGTCAAATACCAATCCTCGCTGGGCTCCAAGATCGTACTGGATTACAACCGGCAATTCAACAAATTCGTGGTGTGGAAGACAAATCTCTCCACCTTCATCAGCTATAAAAACCTGAGGGAGCTTTCCAACTGGACCTGGATCAATCATTTTAGTACGGCAGTGAAGGGGATCGGCATCGGCCTGGATATCGGCATGCGCAATAATAAGCAGGAAGCCGACGCCAAAGAACTGCCAAACAACCCGGTACAGGTTTATTGGATACTGGGTTTGACGTACAGTTTGACTAAGAGTAGTGGTTGAGTTATTCCGTGAGATACTTGACTCTTGGCTATTCGTTTAGCAGATTACCGCACCACCGACACCAACATCGAAGGGTCATAATCTCCCTGAATAACCGGACTCTGCCGGTTGCCCGTATAAGTGCGAACATGGTTGTAAACAAAGTCAAACAGCTCCTGTACACCCACTTTTTTATCCAGGTTCAGGTCCGCCTCCCCTTTCAGTCCTCTGATCAGGAAGTGGCTGAATACGCCCTGACGCAGGCCACTGGATTCCAATGAAGTTTCATCAGATTTGGAAGACATGATCAGAGCGGTACCGGCCTGAGCCCGGGCCAGGTTCTCGTAGTATTGCGTTAGTACCTGCGGATCACGGCCCCTCATTGCCAGCAGACTACCGGAATGACAGGCATCGGCAATGCACAGCTTGTACTTGGCGTGCGTCCGGGCAAGCAGGCCACTGATCTCATCGTGGAAAAGTTGGTTATTCATCCCATCATAATCGATGGGGAGGAAGGCACCGGGCAGGCCATGTCCGGAAAAGTAGAGGAACACCAGATCTTCCTTTCCTGCTCTGCCAAACAGCTTTTGTATAGTGGAAATAATTTGCTGGCGGGTAGCATCCTCATCCACCAGAATGCGGATCTGCTCGTCGGGAATTGCCCCTCCTTCCGGGCTTTTCAGAAAGGCAAAAATGCGGTAAGCATCATCGTCCGGGTAGCGGAGTACGGGCATATGATTGTAGGAAGATACGCCGATAATAACCGCCCAGATCTTTGGTCCGCTGCGTTCGGGCTGCACTACGGGCTCATAGCTCTCAGCCGCCGGACGGGAAGTGGGAATGTTGATATTATAAGGCATTTGTTGCCCCAGATAGGCGCCATTGTCCCAATAACCGCTTACTTCGTTGCCATCGGCCATAAAAAGGGTACCACGACCGGCAAATGCACCGTCCCGCATTTCTCCCTCATATTTCTCGCCATTCGTGTATTCCACGATGCCCTGTCCGTGGGGCCGGCCATTGCGGAAATCTCCGTGGTATCGTGCATTATCCTTAAAAATGTAGATGCCGTATCCATCGCGGCAGTCTCCTTCAATACAACCGGTGCGGGTCTGCCCCACCGCGGCCAGATTGCTTACCGGTTCTCCCTGCGACCACGGGCCCTGACTGACCGTGCCGTTTTCGTGGTACAAGCGGCCAGTGCCGTGCCGAAGGCCGCGCAGCAGTTGCCCTTCGTAACGATCACCGTTGGGGTAATAGAATACTCCCTGCCCGTCGGGTTTCCCGGCGCGAAAGCCGCCCTCATACCTGCTGCCGTCGGCGTAGGCATAACTACCGGTACCGTTCTGGCAATTACCCTGCAGACAACCGATCTGTAGCTGAATATTACTATTGACGTATTTTTCCTGGCTGGCGATGGATTCGTAATGACCATCGGGTCCGATTGCGAGACCGCGGCGCCAGTTGCCGGTTCGCTTCTGGCCATTGGGGAAGTATCGGGTGCCTTTACCATGCGGCAGGCGATGTGCCCATTCTCCCTGATAGCGGCTTCCATCTCGGTAGTAACAGACCCCTACTCCGTGGATCTCTCCCTGTTCGAACTCTCCGACATAGACTGAACCATCCGGCAGGATGTAGGTACCGGATCCATTCTGGCAATCGCCGGAAATACACCCCGTTTTACCTCCCTGGTTTATCTCAACACCTCTGTCTGTTAGTTGGATCTCCTCCGCAGTCTCTCGCTTTGCCAGGCGGCCCTGCGACCAGATACCGGATTCATCACCGGCTTTCGGACGATGTAGCACACCTTCTCCTTCCTGTCGGCCGTCCTGCCATTGCCCTGTATACCGGCTGCCATCGGCGTAGTACCAGCTACCAAGGCCTTGCATCTTACCTCCTCTGAACTGGCCGACGTAACGTTCGCCATTATTCATCAACAGGATCCCGATGCCGTTCTGGCAATCACCTGAAATACATTGTCCGCTAAGAGAAATTTGTAGAATTAAGCATAGGCACAGTAGTAATTGCGTCTTCATATTCATAGGGATTATAATTTGTGTCATCGGTGAAACACCCTGCGACTACAGTCGCCAGAGTGTTTCATCGATGCTTACACTTAGTTCCTTATCGCCGCCACCGGCATTCGGCTGTCAAAATTGCCGGTAAGCGTGGGGGTTTGTACATTACCGGTATACAGGCGCACCTGCTTGTATACGTAGTCGAACAATTCCTGGATAACGACCATTTTATCACCATTCGCATCGGCTTCTCCTTTCAGGCCACGCACCAGAAAGTGACTAAAAATACCAGATCGAAGACCACCGTCTTCCAGTGAATATTCCTCTCCTTTGGAAGACATCATCAGTGCTGTTCCGCCCCGGGTATTCTCAAACGCCTCGTAGTAGCGCTGTAGGATGGAGTTGAGCCCCTGCCGCGAAGCCAGTATACTTCCGGAGTGGCAGGCATCGGCCAGTACCAGTTTGTGTTTGGCCTTGCTGGCTTCCAGCACCTGTCTGATCTCCGTATGTTCCAGTTTGTTGTTGTAGCCATCATAGTCTACCGGCAAAAAGGAGCCGGGAAGACCGTGTCCGGAAAAATAGAAAAGGATCACATCGTTCTCATCT
>JAGQXH010000063.1 GCA_020436695.1 Lewinella sp.
CCCGTTCCTTTCTGGCTTGAAGTAGCTCCAGCCGGCGATGATGAAACTGATGATGCAGATCTTCGAGAAATTCCAGGGCCGCGGGGGTGAGGATCCGGGAATACGCTTCATTGGAGGGTGCCAGCAAAACGACTGACCGGGTCGTGGCAGAGACGGAAGAATTCATATCGCAGTAGATGTTTTGGTTGACCAATGATAGAAAAAGCCCGAAAGAGAAACAAGCGAATTTTCGCTAACAGAATAAAATCGCGTTTTTATTCTGATTCGCTATTGGCGATTTGTTTGTTTTCGCGTCGATTCGCGTCCATATTTGCCGCCCGGATTTGCGTATTTTCGCTGCAGAAATACGTACCTTCAGGTATCGGATACCAGAAGCGAAACCTGCCTCCCACCCGCCATTACAGAATTCTCAGCTAACACAGGACTGTGATTAACAAGCAAAATATTCGACTGATCTTTGGTCTGAAGCTGAAGCAGCTGCGACAGCAGAAAGGTTTGTCATTTGCCGATCTTTCCAAGGCATCCGGCCTCTCGGTGTCTTACCTGAATGAAATCGAGAAAGGGAAAAAATATCCCAAAGAAGATAAGATCCACCAGATCGCCGATGCCCTGGAAGTGAGTTTTGCAGAACTGACCTCACAGGAACTCAGCCGCAATCTGGAACCGGTTGATCAGTTGCTCAAATCCAATTTTCTGAATGAACTGCCGCTGGACCTTTTCGGTATAGAGCTGAGTAAAGTGGTAGAGATCATCGCCAGTGCGCCCGTGAGAGTGGGGGCTTTTATATCCACTTTGCTGGAACTGTCCAGAAGCCACGCCCTGAAGGAAGAGAATTTTTACTTCGGAGCCCTGCGTTCCTATCTGGAGTTGAACAGCAATTATTTTCCGGAAATCGAAAAGGCTGCCGAGCAATTTTGCCGGGAGCATAGTATACCCGCCATTCGGCCTATTCCGGTGGAGACGCTTCAGCGTTTATTGGAAATGCAGTACAAGTACCGCATTGTAGAGAATGGCCTGGATCAATACCCGGAATTACAGGGGTTGCGTTCCGTCTTCATACCCAAACGGAGGGAATTGTTGCTGAACAGCCGGTTGAACCCCATGCAAAAGGCTTTTCAATTCGGGAAAGAAATTGCTTTCCAGGAATTAGACATCAAAGAAAGGGCATTTACTTCTTCCCTGCTGCGGGCCAACCAGTTTGAAGAGGTACTCAATCATGCCCGGGCCACTTATTTTTCGGTAGCACTGCACATTCCGCTGGAACTATTTGTTGAAGATATCCGTTCCTTCTTTCGCCGCGATAAATGGGACGGGCAGGTTTTTCTGTCCATTATGCGAAAGTACCTGGCCAATCCGGAAATGTACTATCACCGGCTGACCAATGTACTGCCCGAGTTTTTCGGCCTGAAAGAATTATTCTTTCTACGATTCACTCATGATCTGAAAACCGGCCAGTTCGATATAGATCGTGAACTTCACCTCAGTCGCCGGCATCATCCGCACAGTACGGCGCTATTGGAGCATTACTGCCGACGCTGGAAAGGATTGAAGATGTTGGAAGAGCTGCACAAAGATGATGCTGGACAGATCAAAGTAGGGGTACAGCGGTCTCGTTACATCGGCACTGAGGATGAATATCTCTGTCTGACCATTGCCCGGCCATCCTATCCGGATCCACACAAAAATGTCAGTGTGACGCTGGGGCTGCTGGTCACGGAGGCACTCCGGGAAAAGGTGGGATTTTTGGATGATCCGGACATTCCTTTCCGGATGGTTAACAATACCTGCGAGCGCTGCTCCCTGACGGATTGTGCGGAAAGGGCCGCCCCGCCAACGGTAGCTGACCGGCGACAGCAGATCAAGGCGATGCAGAAACGATTGCAGGAGCTTTGATCAACTGAAGGATTTAGGATTTATTGAGAACAGATCACTGACAACAGACCACTAAAAAATGGCAAGCGCAAATAAACCAGTAGTAGAGATTGTTAACCGGAAGGCCACCCATGAGTACCAGTTCCTGGATACTTACGAAGCCGGTATTGTGTTGCAGGGTACGGAAATCAAGGCAATCCGGAAGGGCCAGGCCAATTTACGCGATGCCTACTGTACGTTTAAGAAAGGTGAACTGTACGTAAGGAGCCTGTTCATTGCTGAATATTCGCACGGCAACCAGTTCAATCATGATACCCGCCGTCCCCGTAAACTGTTGCTGCGTCGTGCAGAATTGCGCAAACTGGAAAAACGGGTGAAAGAAAGGGGATTTACCATTGTACCTTATCGCCTCTACCTTACCGAAAGGGGATTTGCCAAACTGGAAATTGCCCTGGCTCAGGGTAAAAAATCTTACGACAAACGGGAATCCATCAAACAGAAAGATCTCAAACGAGATATGGACCGGATTAAGAAAATACGGATTTAGGCATCTAGGACCAAATACCTGCTACTTCAAAGTTTTGTCAACTTTATTCTCCCATTTCCGGATCTTCCTGACTTTACGGTCAATTTCTTTTTGCAGATCAGCATCCGCATCCTGAACCGGTATATCAGTTACTTTCGCCAGCGCACCGCTGTACCAGTCTATCCAGCTTTCCAGTATCTCTTTCTCTTTGCCGACCGTTGCTCCCTGATTAAGCTGCGTTTCACTTAATGCCAGTTCCGCTTTCAGTCGATTATGGGCAGCTTCATCCGTTATCTCCAAAACATCGAGGGCGGTTTCGGTAGTGCCGTTACACAGCAGCAGCGCACTGGTGAGTGCACTGGCACCGACATTAGCTAATGTGGTGGCCGAAACCTTATCGATGCGATCCGCATCCGTGTGATAGAAAACGTCGGTGAAATGCCAAAGTAGCAGGCCGGGAATCCCCGCATCGAGGAAGGGCTGGTGATCACTGCCTCCCTCGAAGGGATTGGTCTTTACTTTCCAGCCGTTGTGAAGTGCCTGTCTCCGGCAGATGGCTTCGATGATATTATTGAAATAATGTGGATTGAACTGATCCCTACTTACCTGGCCGGCGCCCCATTCCGTATGTTCATCAGCCCCGCGCGTCCAGATAGCAGAAGGGTCGGGCATTTTTTCGATCAGAAAACTACCGCCTGTTTTTTCAGTATCCTCGCCCACCATATCCAGGCTCATGCCCCAGCGGATACCCATTGCGCGTTTCTCATCCTGCTGGATGTAACGGCGAGTAGCGCGGATCTCATCTCCCCAGAGGAAAGTAATGGTACGTGCGGGCTTGATCTGCCCTTTTTTTCGCAACAGGCCGGCCACACGGGCCATTTCTGCAAGGGCTCCTACTCCCGAGGCATTGTCGTTGGCACCGGGCTCCTGTACATGCGCACTGAATACAAAACGTTCTTCCGGTAGCTCTTCGCCGGGGATCTCGGCGATGAGGGCCAGTTCTTCCGCGGCCCGGAATTGGGTGCGAATGGTAACTTTAAGTTCGACCGGGCCCTTCTCCAGCGCTTTCAGCAGGCGTTGCCGGGCGGCATAAGATAAATTGATCGCCCAGGATTGCTGATCGCTGTTGAAAGGAATACGGGTGAATGGAATGGAGTTGGGGTAGTTTTCCGGCTGATTATAGGAAGGTACGTAATAGGGAAGTACTCCCACCGCACCGGCTTTTAGTACCGCCTGTGAGAACAATTGCCAACTGTTGCAGTCGGACATAACGATTTTTCCCTTTACATCGATAGACTGCAGATCCGCTTCATCGCAATTCGGTAAATAGATGACTTCAGCCGTCAGGCCTTCTTCCGGAGTAGAAAAACTGTTGATCGAGATCATATTCCGGTTGGTAGAAAATTTCAGTAGCGGCTCATTTTCTCCTTTGATGACTAGCTGTGCATCCAGCGGCTGCCAGGCCGGTGCACTCATGGGATAGCTTTCCAGACGATAGCTCATTTCTCCGGGACCGGCCTTCTCCTGCAAAACAAAACCGGCCTGCTCCAATAGCTGCATTACATAATAGATACTGGTATCAAAGCCGGGATTGCCCGGTAAGCGCCATTGTTCGGAAACAAAATCGGCGGTACGCATCGCATTAGCGCCCGAATATTCCTGACGGATCAGCTCCAGATAATGATCGATCTGCCGGTATTCTGATTGAGCATTAACTAAAAGAGGAGAAATCGAAAAGAGGAATAGTAATAATGAAAAGTTGGTCGTTTTCTTCATGTTGAGTTTCTTGAGATGCCGGGCAACTTCAAGTTACCTGACATCCTGGCAAAGCCGGGCACCAGGAACCGAACCCCCGGCACCGAATACCGAATTAATCAATCTTCATCCGGTCGCATACCGAATCGGGTGATGAGTTCGCGTACCTGAGGGTTTACTTCATTCATCAGACGATATTTATCCTTGGCATTGAGTGGTTTCTGTTTTTTGGGTGGCTCTACTACTTTGCTGGGATCGAGCTCAATGCGCATGCTGAGTTCGGTGTGGCGAAGCTTGCTACGCATAAAATCCATCAGATCACTTTCTTCCCGTACAGCACTTTCCGCCAGTTTGGAGCCAACCTTGGCAACGATCTCTTTCCCGTCCAGCTCGACATCCACATTTTTCAGCAGCATTTTCATGCTGCTCTTATCGTGTTGTTCAATGTAAGCTTCCCAGGCTTCCTGCACAGTAGCCAGATCGAGCTCAGGTATCTCCTGCGGCTCCTGCTCCAGATCTTCTTCCACTTCGGCCAGCAGGGCTTCCATATTGAGATGGCCCAGGCTGTGGCGGGAGGATCGCTTCAGGCCTGTCGGTTGTGACTTGCCGTTGCCGGAGACCGGTACGGGAGCTGGTTCCGGGGCAACACTATTTTCTACCGGAGCAGGATCTTCGGGCATTTCATTGGTGATCTCCAGTGGTACCGTTTGGGCAGCCTGCTGCTCTTCGGGATCATTTTGGGAAGTAGAGACCGCCGGTTGCGGTGCTTTTTCGGCCGGAGAAGTAGCTGACGCCTGAGCAACGGCTAGGTCAGGTGTTTTTTTTTCTATGCGCTCGGCCGGGACGGCACCAGCTCCTTCGGCCAGCGTGAAGGCACGGCCGATATGGGTCATTTTGATCAGACTGAGTTCTACGTGTAGCCTTTTATTCCGGGCCATTTTGAAGTGTAGGTCACAATCATTGGCCAGGTTCAGTGCGGTCAGCAGTAGCGAAGTAGGGCTGAGTAGGGCCTGTTCCTGGTAGCGTTTGCGGAGATTATCGCCGCTTTCCAACAATTGCAGGGTTTCCGGGTCTTTACAGACCAGCAGATTGCGCAGGTGTTCCGCCAGCCCGTTAATAAACAATTCCGGATCAAACCCTTTGCGAATGATCTGATCGAAGATCAGCAGTACTTCCCGGATATTTTCCATTAGCAGGGCATCCACCAGTCGGAAGTAGTAATCGTAATCAAGAATATTGAGATTAGCGATCACATCCTCGTAGCTGATCTTCTTGCCGGCAAAAGCCACGATGCGGTCAAAGATCGAAAGCGCATCCCGCAGGGCCCCGTCTGCTTTCTGGGCAATGATGTGGAGGGCGTCGGGCGAGGCTTCAATGCCTTCCTGCTGGCAGATATTGTATAGATGCACCACCATATCCGAGATCTGAATGCGCCGGAAATCGAAGATCTGACAGCGCGACAGGATAGTGGGGATGATCTTGTGTTTTTCGGTAGTGGCCAGTATGAAAATGGCGTAGGGTGGCGGCTCTTCCAGCGTTTTCAAAAAGGCATTGAAGGCCTGCTGGCTGAGCATATGCACCTCATCGATGATGAACACCTTGTATTTGCCCTGCTGCGGCTGAAAACGCACCTGTTCGATCAGCGCCCGGATGTGCTCCACGGAGTTGTTGGAGGCGGCATCCAGTTCGGTGATATTAAACGAGGCATTTTTATTAAAAGCTTTGCAGCTTTCGCAATCATTGCAGGGTTCGAAATCAGCGGTTGGGGACTGGCAGTTGAGTACTTTAGCCAGGATACGTGCACAGGTTGTTTTACCAACACCGCGTGGGCCGCAGAACAGGAAAGCGTGGGCCAGATGATCGGTTTGTAAGGCATTTTTCAACGTGCCCGATACATGCTGTTGGCCAACGACATCTTCAAACCGGTTGGGCCGGTATTTCCGTGCGGATACAATGAAAGTGCTCATTCAACAAAAGTACGAAAATTTCTTGGTGTGAAGGCGAAACACTATTTTGTGCCAAACGATTCAGTTGCTATGCAAGAAAGTTACGGTTTCCTCTCCCTGCTGCCTCCGGTGATCGCCATTGTATTGGCTATTGCTACCCGCCAGGTTTTTATTTCGTTGCTGTTTGGGATCTGGTTGGGTTGGATGATCATCAGTGGTTTCCATCCCATTGCCGGTACCCTGGCAACGGTGCAAGCACTGGTAGACGTATTTCAGGATGCCGGCAATACACGCACCATCATGTTCGCGGCCCTGGTAGGGGCGTTGATCATTTTTATTCAGCGCAGTGGAGGTGTAGAAGGGTTTATTCGTTGGGTGGGGCACTTGCTGGAACGATACGAGGCCAAACGTAGTGGCAGCAATCGCATCATCGTGCAGGTCATGGCCTGGCTGACCGGCCTGCTCATCTTTGTAGAGTCCAGTATTTCAGTACTGACGGTTGGCGCGCTCTACCGGCCGATCTTCGATAAACTGGGTATATCGCGGGAAAAGCTGGCTTATATTGCCGATTCGAGTTCGGCACCTTCCAGCATTCTTATTCCTTTCAATGGTTGGGGTGCTTTCATTATGGGGTTATTGGTTGCTCAGGGCTTTAGCGATCCGTTTTATACCATGTTCAGCGCCATGCGTTACAACTTCTATCCCGTCCTCGCCCTCTTGCTGGTGCTGGTCATCGTTTTTCGGCAACGCGATTTCGGGCCGATGGCCAAAGCCGAGAAACGGGTGCGCGAAACGGGCAAACTACTGGCGGACGGCGCCCAGCCGATGGTGGCCGATGAATTGACGGAAGTCGAGATGGCCGAAGGCGTTACGGCCCGTACCTACAATATGCTGATCCCGATATTGATCATGGTGGCTATGATGCCGATTATGTTGGCCTATACCGGCTGGGAGGCAGCCGTAACCGATATGCCGGATGCGGGCTGGGGACGCCGTATACTCTATGCTATTGGGCAGGGTTCCGGTTCCACTTCCGTATTGGTGGCTGTTCTGACCTCCATTTTTGCATCGATGTTCCTGTACAAGGTCCAGGGTATTATGGGCATACGGGAGATGTTCGACCTGACCCTTAAAGGGATATCAGGTATGATGCCGCTGGCCCTGCTGATGTTATTGGCCTTCGCTATCGGAGCGGTGTGCAAGCAGTTGAATACAGGCGCTTATGTGGCCGAGATCACCCGTGCGTGGTTATCTCCCGGCCTGGTGCCTTTTCTCGCTTTTCTGGTGAGTTGCTTTATTGCCTTCTCCACGGGTACTTCCTGGGGAACTTTCGGGATTATGATACCCATTGTGGTGCCCATGGCCCAGGATATGAATGCGGATGTGTACATGGCCATAGCCGCCGCCATCGGGGGAGGTGTATTTGGAGACCATTGTTCTCCCATTTCAGATACAACTATCCTTTCCTCCATGGCTTCGGCCACCGATCACATCGAGCACGTGCGGACGCAGTTGCCGTATGCTTTGTTGGCCGGTGGAGTGGCAGCCTTGTTTTATTTGCTGATCGGTTTGTTTTGATTGGGTTTTGAGATGCCGGACTTGGCGGAGAGGTAGAATTGTTTTTCATGAATTTTTCATGTAAATTGCATGCAAAAAGTAAGCATGCCTACTCTACAAGTGCGAAATATTCCGCAAGAATTGTATGACCGGATCAAACAATCTGCAGAATCAGAGCGTAGAAGCTTATCTCAGCAAACGATCATATTATTAGATGAGGCGCTAACTGACAGAGCAAAAGAAACTGCTCGGAAAGCGGCTTTGGAACGTATATTATCACGCTCGCCGATTATGGATTTAGATCCTGTGGATATAGTTAGATCGATGAGAGATGAGCGATAATTTCGGGCCAACTGTAGTGTTGGATGCCAGTGCTGCGCTCGAAGTAGTTCTGGTAAGAGAAAAAGCCAAAATGCTTTCTGTTTTTGTTGAGCAGGCAGATCAAATCTTTGCTCCCGAGCTTTTATTATTGGAGTGCGGCAACGCTCTGGGGAAGTATATCATTTTCGGTGGCCTTTCTCAGAAACAGGCAGAGGAAAGGCTTCGTGATATTCCGCTATTCATCACCGACTGGGAAAAACTTCCTGCGATATATGAAGCGGCTTTTCGGCTTGCGGTTGATCAAAAGATAAGTATTTATGATGCCTGTTATCTGGTGATTGCTATTCGGCAAAAAGGAATGCTGTTAAGTTTGGATAAAAAATTAAACAGGGTCGCCGCTGAAATGGATATTTCTATTTTGCATTAGACCGTCATGATTAGTCAAAGGTCGTAATTTTCCAATCCTATTCGTATCTTTAGCAATGTTTATTAAAAGCATGTCTTAAGGAGTTGGTTCTCTACTACCCGGGACCACCGGGCAAATTGAGGCTGATGACTCACGACTGACAGACTTTATGAGATGAAAAGACGAAAAGCCATTCAAACCATGGCCGTGGTGGCCTCCGGTGCCATACTGCTGCCGGGATGCCGCACGGAAACCTGGCCCACCTATTCCAATATCCCGCTCGAACCGGATCAGCACCGGCTCATGGCCTGGCTGACGGAAGCCATCTTACCTAAAGCCGGCCATCCGGAGATCACTGCGCCCGAATCGACCCAGCATTTTGTGCTGACCATGATCAACGATTGTTCTGCACCCGAAGATATCGAGCGATATCGGCAGGGATTGCAGGCTTTCCAGCAATATGTGGTGGATAAATTGGGAACTGGGTATAAAGACGTGCCGCCTGAAAAAAACATCCTGTTCTTCAATGAGGCTGTCAACTCGGAAGACACTCCCGAAGAGCTAAAGAATTTTATCAATACTACCAAAAGGTTGAGTGTGCGGCATTTCACCGGTACGGAATATTTTATGACGAATATTATGGATTGGGAGTTCGTGCCGGGAAGATTCCTGGGCTGCGTACCCCTGGAAAACGCCGGCTAACTCATTCCTCATTCCTAACTTCTCATTCCTCACATAAAATGTCAGATCAAACTTCACATCATTTTGATGCTATCGTTATAGGCGCCGGCATGAGCGGAGGCTGGGCCGCCAAAGAGTTTTGCGACAAAGGCCTTAAGACCTTATTACTGGAAAGAGGCCGCGACGTGAAACACATAGTTGACTACCCTACTACCAATATGCAGCCATGGGAGTTTCCTCATCGGGGCCAGATCCCTTACGAGGTTCAAAAAGAGAACCCCGTGGTGAGCCGCTGCTATGCCTTTCGGGAAGATGCCCAGCATTTTTTCGTTAAAGACAAGGAGCATCCTTACGTGCAGGTGAAACCCTTCGACTGGATACGGGGCTATCAGGTAGGTGGAAAATCTATTATGTGGGCCAGGCAGGTACAACGCTGGAGCGATTATGATTTTGAGGGGCCGGCCCGTGACGGTTTCGCCGTAGACTGGCCGATCCGTTACAAGGATCTGGCAGACTGGTATTCCTACGTAGAGCAATTTGTAGGGGTTTCCGGCAATAAGGACGGATTGGATGTATTGCCCGACGGTGAATTTCTAAAGCCCTGGGATATGACCTGCGTGGAGAAATATTTTCAGGAGTTCATCAAGGATAATTATCCGGATCGTCATATGATCTACGCCCGTTGTGCCCATATCTCCGAAGATCGCCCCATTTTCCGGGAGCAAGGCAGGGGGCTGTGTCAGGGGCGCGTGATCTGCCAAAGAGGCTGCCCCTTCGGCGGCTACTTCAATGCCAATTCTACCCTCATACCCTGGGCCCAGAAAACCGGTAATCTGACATTACGTCCACATTCGGTGGTGCATTCCATCATTTTCGATGATGCTACTCAGAAAGCCAGCGGTGTACGCATTGTAGACGCCAATACGGGAGAAACTACGGAGTATTTCGCCAAAGTGATCTTCGTGAACGCTTCGGCGCTGAACACTAATCTCATCTTGCTCAATTCCACCTCAGAGCGCTTCCCCAACGGCCTCGGCAATGACAATGGCCTGCTGGGCAAATACGTGGCTTTCCACAATTATCGCGCCCGCATCAGTGCTGTTTATGACGGCTTCCCGGACAAAACTACGGAAGGCCGTCGGCCGACCAGCGGCTATTTCCCGCGCTTCCGCAATGTGTATCGCCAGGAAACCGACTTCCTGCGGGGGTATGCGGCCGGCTTCGGTACCGGTTCCATTTCTCCGGTCAACAGCGCTGGTTTTGGGACTGAGCTCACGGAGAATCTGCTATCTTCGAAAAAGAACGGTGTTTGGTATGTCGGTTCGCACATGATGGGGGAGACCATTCCCAAGGAAAGCAATAACGTAAGTCTGGACCCCGAACAAAAAGACGAATGGGGCATTCCATTGCTGCGCATGGACATCGACTACGATGATAATGACGAAAAGATGGTGGCCGACTTCATCGAGCAGTTCACGGAGATGTATGAAAAAGCCGGTTTCACGGAGATCAGGACGACCGATGAAAAAGGCAAAGCGCCCGGCCTGGATATTCACGAAATGGGCGGCGTGCGCATGGGGCACGATCCGGAGACTTCGCTTTTGGATAAGTGGAACCGCCTGCACAACTGTAAGAATGTTTTCGTTACCGATGGCGCCTGTATGACTTCAACTTCTACTCAAAACCCAAGCCTCACCTATATGGCCTTAACGGCCCGGGCGGCAAATTTTGCAATGGAGGAGTTGAAGCAGGGGGCGATCTAAAAAGAATTATTATTTCCAAAAAAATTCTCGTCCTTTGCCGGCATGTCACCTAATGCACCCATAGCGAGATCAATACCTGCAACCGGTAAAGTGCCCTTGCCAACCGAAAGGAAGGGCCGCATTTTTGCGTGGGTGCTGCTTCTTATACTTTGTCTACAGCGTGTACTTGGGTTGGTCAGCAGTGAGTTGGTATACACCGTAGAGGTGATCTCCGGCATGAGTGATATTGAAACTACTATCGCACAAAAGCTCCAACAGGAGACCGGGACCGAAGTACAGATCAAGATCAGAGACCGCAATGAGGTGGAAAACCTGCAAATACTGGGATACTCTGCCCCTTTTGTTTTTTCCGAAGATGTTGATGGTACGATCTGGTATTATACCGTTGAGAACAAACCTTCCGACGTTATCCGGTATACCTATAATGAAGCCGGATCAAATGCCCCGGCGAATCTGCCTGATACCAATCGTTTCTCGAAAGAAGACGTATTGACCAAGTTTTTCTGGTGGACACCCCGGCTGCCTTCCCACTCACTCGTGGCAGCGGATGTATCCGGTCAGACCGTCCCGCAGTTCCGGGACGATCCCTTCATCGCCGTACGCTACCCGCCTCCCAGGTCAGTTTGATCTGTTTATAAGCCTTCCGGCAGGTAGGTTCACATTTCAAGACTCGAGTTCACTTCTGGTAAAGCAGACGGATAGCTACTGTTCTGCCAACTGGATCGTTGAGCTATGCGAAAGGCAGGCAGTTGCCGCTTAATATGACCCTATTCCCTGCCGGGAGCAACGCTATTGCTGTATTCCTTTATTTTCTGTAGTCGGGGATTGCCGTCCTATCGGGGATGGGCATTTCGCGGGCAGGACTTGTGAAGTCAGCTTAGGGATTTGGAAATGGATATTTGTTTATCGCTGTTTCCAGACCTTGTAATTTCCTGCGCCCATTCCGGTCCGTCCGTACGGAGGACTTCCCTGCTATCGTACAAATTGAACATCCAATGAAACTTCAACCAATCATAGTTGTCCTGTTACTTCTTTGTCTATGTCTTCCCGGTAAGGGACAAACACCTTCGGACGCCATCATGATGCAGAAAGGTGAGATCTGCCTGGCGGCCATTTACGAACACGGTACCTTTGACCATTACTGGGAAGGTACCTACCTGCGTACCAACGGTACCATTGCCACCGTCAAGCGCGATATGGTGCTGCCTATGTTTGCCTTTGGTATTTTTAACCGATTGAACCTGCTCGCCGGGTTGCCGCATGTGCAAACCGCTTCCACAGAGCCAAACGGCGGCAAATTTGCCGGGGCAAAAGGCTGGCAGGACCTCAGTGTAGCCCTGAAGGCCGAACTGATCAGGCAGGAGAAAGAAAGTGGTACATTGACCTTTCTGACCACAGTCGGTTTTTCCACGCCGGTGAGTAATTACCTATCCGATTACCGGCCCTACAGCATCGGCTTCGGAGCCAACGAGCTCAGCCTGAGGGGCATTCTCCAGTACCAGTTCAAAAGCGGTATCTACGCCCGGGGCGCACTAGCCTATCTGTGGCGCGGGCAAACCGAGGCCGAGCGTGATTATTACTACAACAACGGTAGTTATTACACCGCCTGGATGGACGTACCCAGTGCCTGGAACATCAATGTGGTGGCCGGGACCTGGCTGTTCAATTATGCCCTGAAACTGGAAGCTGCTTATACCGGCCTTAAGTCCACCAGCGGTGATGATGTGCGTCCATATAACGCGGCCCAACCCACCAATAAGGTTGCCTTCGACCAATTGGGAATTACTACTCAATACTATTTTAAAAAGAAGCTGAAAGGACTAGGTCTGCTTGCCAGCTTTTCCGAAACGCTGAACGGACGGAATACCGGTAAGATGACCCGCTTTGGTGCCGGGCTGACCTATCAGTTTAAACTCTGATCCCTTCTTCAAAATCTATTCAAAAAGCTAATGATCATCATGAAAAATAAATTGAATACTTTCCTGTTGGCCACAGGTCTAAGCCTGTGTGCCTTACTGTTCCATGCCTGTGAAAAGGACTTGCCGACCATGGCCGATTATAGTGGTTATACGTTTAGTCAGATCGATGAAGCCGGCGGCAACTGGAAGCCGGTATTACTTTCCGGGCCGGATCAGATCAGTGTGCCCGTACCGGATGAAGTCAGCTCTGCGACTTATCAGTCGGAACTGACCGACCTGAGTGCCCTGACGTCCAACCTGAACAGCGAACAGATCCAGGCGGTTGATTACTGGACGAATAACCCGACTTTGCGCTGGAACGAGATCGCCCTCGAACTGATTGCCAAATACAACCTCATTCCCGGTCCGAATGCCGATGGGACGTATACTTTGCCCAATCCGGCGGATCCCGGTGCTACCCCGCCTTTCCCTTTTGCCCATCCGCCTTATGCGGTACGGGCCCTGGCCTACCTGGGTGTAGCTCAGTTTGACGGACTGACCACCGCCTGGCACAATAAATTTATGTACAACCGGCCTGCCCCATCGGCAGTCAATAACAGCATTGCCGCTGCCTACCCAGACAACGGCCTGCCGTCTTATCCGGCCGGCGGCGCGGTGGTTGCGGCTGCTTCCCGGGATATCCTTACGGCGATGTTCCCGCTGGAAAAAGAATACCTTGCTGAAAAGGCCGAAGAACATATGGCCAGTTTACAGTGGGCGGGAGCTAACGTAGAAAGCGATATTGTCGCCGGGGCCACTATCGGTGAAGAAGTGGCTAAAATAGCCCTGGCCCGGGCTGCCGGCGACGGGATGAAATACGCGCAGTGCCCCAAACCGGTATCCGATTCGATCAAAGCAGCGGCATTTGCCCGTTTCGGCTGGCAATGGGATAATGTTGAGGTGCCGGTCCGGCCTGTGGGGCTGACGCCTCTGTTTGGCAAAGTAAAGATGTGGTGCGTACCGACCGTGGAAGAAGTACGGCCTCCGGTTCCGCCGGCACCAGGTACGCCTGAGTATGAGGAGAATGTACGGGAACTGGTTCACTATGCCGATAATATGACGGAGGAATGGCGAGCCATTGCCAATTTTTGGCAGGACGGCCTGGGGACCTATACGCCGCCGGGGCATTGGAATCGTATCGCGCTGGAACATGCCATCAAGTACAGGTTGAATCCGCTGCGCTCTGCCCGGATGTTTGCCTACCTGAATATGGCCATGATGGATGCCGGCATCAGTTGCTGGGATGCCAAATACTACTATCATTACCCACGCCCCATCAATCTGATCCCGGGTTATAAAACGATCGCGGGTACGCCTAATTTTCCGAGTTACACCTCCGGACATAGTGTATTCTCTGCGGCCGGAGCAGAAGTGCTCTCTTACCTGTTCCCGCAGGAAGGGGCCAAGTTTCGGGACTGGGCACTGGAAGCGGCTGTGTCCCGGGTATACGGCGGTATCCACTGGCGTTTCGACGCGGAAATGGGCACCGCACAGGGCATTAATGTAGCCGGTTATACCTTGAACGTAGCGAAAGCGGACGGAGCGGAATAGACTCTTTCGATGGTGCAAACATGAGTCACCCCAGATTTTTAAACATAACTGTAAGTGATTAAAAATCAGCCTACTATCTATTGAATGTCGTTGCCAGTTGCCGGTAAATCAATTGATAAACCGGCAACCGACAACATGCTGATCATCAATGCTGGTCAGGGATTTCCCCTTAGAGCATTGCTCATATTCTGAAAATCAGGGATGAACTCATGTTTTGTTATTTGAAACAGGGCGGGATGTAAAAAAGCAACTTTTATTTTTGGACCATGAATTGCGCATAGGCAACTTTGCCCTTGCTGCTAATCAATATCCAGTAGGCGCCGGACGATAAGTCACTGGTATCAACAGAAAAGCGGTGTGAGCCTAATTCTCTCGAAAGCAGACACTGGCCAAACTGATTGTAAAGTTGAAGCGTACCCTGTTCCCGGATCTCAGCCGGAAGCTCCACCTGTAAGAGATCCCGGGTGGGATTGGGAAATACGGTGAGAGGATAGGATTCCACCGGTATGGAGAAGATCCCTACCGCATATGCTATCTTCGTGACGGTGGTGTTCGTGATAATCGGTGCGTTGAAGTCGAAATAAATACCGGCTTTATTGGTGATGCTATCCTCCGGCAACAGATCAGGGAGGGCCCGCACCGCATACTGGATATAGCCGTTGCTTCCCGTTTCGTCTTCATCTGCGTACGGGAGATTGATCCGGTCGAAGATAAAAGTGACTGCCCCGCTTTTTTCCACTTCGAGCGTATAAGGATGGGAGGCCGCCAGTACGCGCAAGCTTTCGATCTCCAGCTTTTGATCCAGGGTATCCCGGATAACGACCTTATCGGCCTGATAATTACCTACATTCTGAAACCGGATGGTATAAATGAGTTCCTGCTCCGCCCGCTGGTTTCCGGTCTCCAGAACGTCCCGGTCCACCAGTTTGTCGTTGGGATCAAAGGAAGAGAGCAACAGACTGCTCCAGGACACTTCATTATTTTGCAGATCGACATCTTCCGCGCCAAAGGGCGTAATGGTTGCTCTTGCCTGAAATGCCGTTAAAAGAGGCAGATCGGCCGGAGGCGTGAACCGGACCTCGATCGTTCCTTTTTCCCAAAGATGCAAAGTGTTGAGATTCCAGATCAGCGTGTCGTTGTTGACGAGGCTAGGAGCGGGCACAGCCCACTGGTAACCCAGCTTGGGGTCGATCATAAAGCTCAGTGAACCGCTGGTCTCGGTGGTGCCGTCGTTTCGGTAATGCAGGAAAAAACGGTTATTGAAACCGGCGCGCGGCGGACTTTGGGTATGCAGGCTGATGGCCCAGTCGGTCCGGTCAGGTTCCAGGTACACGGCAAAGTTCATCTGGGTATGTTCCGCATCCGGCACAGCGTAAGACGGGGTAATACTGACCTCATAGGGCAGGTTGTTCAACAGCACCCGAAGGGTATCCGGGTTGGCTCCATCAAAAGCGGTATAATAGCGGCCGGTAGAATCGGTAATCGCGTAATCGTCATGCCCGCCATACGATAGGAAGATCCCGGGTAGGCCCTGATCTTCCGGATCTTTCAGTCCGTTGTTATTGCGGTCCCAGAATACATAACCCCGCAGGGAACTGAGCTTCAGTTTGGCCAGATCCCGTTTCCATACCGATCCGCCGTACCGGTCGGCGGCATAGATAGTACCGTCTTTGTCGATGACATCGTAAACCCCGCCGAACTCGCCTTCATCGCTGAAGGGGATCCAGTGGTCGCCCAGATCTTCCGACAAAAAGAAACCCTGTTCCTGGATAAAGAGCAATAAATAGTTTTCGACTTTATCGAAATAAAGAATGCGCCCCGTATAAATGGGGTGTTGTGCTCCAATGCGCCAGCTTTGAGTATCAGGATCATAAGCATACAGGCGGTTGTCGTTAATAAATACCAATTGATCTCCGACCACCCGTAGCTTTTGACCGTTGATAATGGGAATATGTAATCCATCCGGCGGAGGAGGGATCACCTTCCAGTCGTCCTTTAAATTGTGAGATTGCACCAGATCTCCTCCCCTCGTCTGAAAATAATGGAGGGAATCTCCGATACCAGCCTGTATAAGTCCTCCTTGATTGAGGGAATTATAAAGCGTCGTGGGCAATTGTATCTTATTCCACTTGTCTCCGTGATCGATCGCCTGAAAAAAATCGTCCTGCAATTGTTCCTTGGCAATCATGACATAATCGGAGGTAGCTATCCATTCGAAAAAAGTATTGTATTTACCTTTTTCCAGCCATTGCCGGGAAGCTTCCGAAAAACGGTAGACGACATCGGAACGCATGTAGAAGAGAGAATCCTGAAAAGTAATTAGTTGCAGCGGAGCGGCCGGTGACGGCGTAAGGATATCCCAGGGCTGCCAGTTGTTCTGGTCTGCCGGGCTACGCAACATCCCCCGCAGATAGGTGTATAGGGTATCGTTGTAAAGGGCTAGATTGAATACCGTGTTACTGAATATCCCTTTATTGGAAAACTCGTAGGTCTGGCCCCGGTCTTTTGATATCAGTACCCCCCAGTAATGGCCGGTCAGTATCCGGTTGTCCCGCACGATCATGTTGGTACAATCCAGTACCCCATTGTCATAGGCCGTCGGGCAGATACTCGTCCAGCTATGTCCGCCGTCGGGAGAATAGGTTCCCATCAGATAGAGCGTATCCTGATACAGGACGGGATCAAAACTAAAATAGGCGTAATCATTATCTATGGGAATGGAGATCTTCTGCCAACTCATACCGAAGTCGGTTGACCGGTATTGTAAATTGTCAGAATCGCTGGTAGCAGCGATAATGGTGGAATCAAATTGATAGATGTATCTTATCTGGTAACCACTGTTGTTGAGCCGGCCGGCGGTCCAGCTTGTGTCGATGATGGAATAGATACCCATGGTGCCGGCACCGCCCACGAAAATATGATCATTGTAGATATAAATATTCCGCTCGTTAGAATTGAGGCCGTATGGATGAGGAGCCGGTTTCCAGGATTGGCCGAGATCATCGGAATAGAACAGGGCTGCATTGTATTTAATGGCCATAATACCCTGCTGGAATTTAAAGGTTAACAGGGCGGCATCCTGTCCGGTCGAGAACGGCCAATGGCGCAATTCCCTCCATTCGTCACCATTATTACTGAGGAATACGCGGATCTCATCGCTGTAATAATCATCGAAAAGGGCGACCAGGTTATGACGGTCGTGGTCAATTCTTATCAGGTTGAAGCCTTCCGGTTTCGGTAGTTTTACGGCTTCCCAATTCTTTCCGTCATCGGATGATCTATAGAAATCATAAACGGAATGAAGGGCGAAGATATAGTTCTCCAGTTCGTATAGCCGGGAAATGCTGCCGCCTTCCGGCCCGACCGGTATCCAGTCGGTATCCTGCTGGCCGAAGGTGGCTGTGCAGATGGCACAGGTAAGCAGTACGGTGAATAATTTTTTAATCATCGAGCAAGCACGTTTAATTCCAGGTAAATTAGAATAATTTTCGCAGTTTTTCTGTATCAGAAAATTTCGCTCGGATATTGCGCCCCTGATCTGTTACTGTTACTTTTTTTACCCTTTCCGTTATGGCCATACACTCATCGATCTACTTGAGGCTATGAAAATAATAACTGCGATCCCGCTGCAACACTTGTTCAAAAGAAGTCCGTTTGCCTTGTTCGTCCTATGTCTGTCGGTTAGTCTTCCCGCCCAGGATAATCTCTACCAACCGGTATTCTCCGCCTTCGAAGGCGTGGTCTACAAGATTCCCATCAAGCGACTCAAAAACGGCTATGGCCCGGATATCCTGCAATTGCCGGTAGTGGATACCATCCGGTGGGAAACCATTCATTTCCCCGATAGTGATGTGGAAGAGACTCCCTTTCCCAATGTACCGCTGAAGCAAGGGTTTGGGATCATCTTTACCGCCACAGTGCAAATACCGAGATCTGGCTGGTACCAGTTTTCCACTAACTCTGACGACGGTACCATCCTCTGGATCAACCGAGAACGGATCGTGAATAACGACAAGGATCACCGCATGCGGTTACGGTCGGATACGGTGGCGCTGCAAGCCGGAGCATATCCGGTCCGGTTCTGGTATTATCAGGCTTATCCGACCCGTTATGGCGTGCAGTTGGAAGGGCGTTACTATCGCGACTTTTGGCCGGATGAGCAACATACGGAAGTCATTCTGCTGACCGAGGAGCAATTGCAATTTGCGCACAACAGCAGCGAGTTGTCCGAAGTCGCCCGGGAAGTGATCGATCAACTCGGAAAGCGCCTGCAAGCTGCTGACGTCCGTTCGATCAACATTACCGGGCACACCGACAATGTTGGCACCTCTGCCTACAACCGGCAACTATCGCTGGCCCGGGCCGAAGCCGTTAAAAATAGGCTGGTGGCCTATCTGAAGCGAGAAGTGCCGTTTGCCGTACAGGCCAAAGGCGAAACCGAACCTATTGCTTCCAATGAAACCGACGAAGGCAGAGCAAAAAACCGACGGGTGGAGATCGAGATTGTTTATTGAGATCTTCTCATGCCGGA
This sequence comes from Lewinella sp., assembly GCA_020436695.1. GTDB lineage: Bacteria > Bacteroidota > Bacteroidia > Chitinophagales > Saprospiraceae > Flavilitoribacter. The sequence continues at coordinate 18,868 of JAGQXH010000063.1, forward strand.
ATGGAAGCTGGTTAATCCTAATTTTCATGGATACCGCTCAGGAAGCGCTGATGCAGACCTTTCTGGCTTATCCAGTACCAGGTTTCAATCCTAATTTTCATGGATACCGCTCAGGAAGCGCAATGAAGACCCCAAAAGCCACCCAGGGGTAGTACGTTTCAATCATAATTTTCATGGATACCGCCAACGAAAAAACACCCAAACAAAGCTCTTC
>JAGQXH010000640.1 GCA_020436695.1 Lewinella sp.
GCCTGATTTTTACGAAAAGGTTTTATGCATAACGAAACGGTAAGTATTCCTTTACCGTTTTTGCGAAGCATTGGTGTGCAGTTGCAACACCTTCAACAAAAAAGCCGGACGACTTTGCGCCCGGCTTTTTTGTTGTTCGGAGCATATGTGTTAGGAAAAAGCTTCCTTAAGCGGAGGAAAATATGCTCCGAACGTTCAGATCGTAACCAGCTTATTTCCGGCCGAACAACCCTCCCAGCATCTTCATTCCCATACTGGCAAGATCATCCATGATGCTGCCGTCTCCGTCCTGATCGAGGAACTTGGTAGCCAGGTCAAGCAGCGGATTGTTGCCGGCATTTCTTTTTACTGAGCCCGTCAGCAGGTCAGAAATCCCGGAACTGTCCAGGTTGTTGTCCCGTTTTGCCTTACCCAGGGCACCCATGATCACGGGGGCCAGCATCGTCATCAGGCTACCGGTTTTACTGGAATCCAGTCCGCTCATCTTACTGATCATATCGATTGCACCGGATTGTTTACCTCCTAGTACGTGCTTCAAAATACCGGCACCGTTCAGCATGCGGTTCAGATCAATACCGCCGTCACCGGTATTGCGGTTAGCACCCGTTACCATGCCGATAACATCGTTGAGGATACTACCGTCGTGATCCCGGTCCAGAGCGCTGGACAGGGCAGATGCACCTTCCGGAGAAGCAGCGTTCTTGGCGAGTGCTCCCATCAGAAGAGAGGTAATACCGGAAGCGGCTTTTGCGGTTTTTTCTTTTTCAGCTCCGCCCAGGGCTTGGCTCAATTGGTCAACCATTCCGCCGGAAAGTTGGCCTTGTAACAGGTCCATAAGGTCCATGAAGTAAAAATTTATTAGATGATTGAAGATAAAATGTACTTCTAACTCAAATGTATTGAAAAAGAGCGGCTTACCCAAAATTGTAAAATGGAATGCCACTCTATTGGCAGAAAAATACAACAATATTAATCCGCCCGGAGTCAGATGGGCACTACAAATCCAACGTGTCCTGTAAGGATTTATTGGATAATGTCTATTTATTGACGGAGTGCTTCCGGAGAAGTCACAGGGTAAGGTGGAAAAATCCACTTTTCATCTTCGTTATTAACCGAGGTATCTCATTTCTTAAGAGCCGGCCCGTATCTGCCCGTCACCACGTATCACCCACTTGTAGCTGGTGAGTTCCCGAAGACCCATTGGTCCTCGGGCATGCATTTTTTGGGTACTGATACCGATCTCAGCCCCTAGCCCAAATTGGCCACCATCGGTAAATGCCGTTGACGTGTTGGCATAAACGGCGGCAGCATCCACGCGTCGCAGGAAAGCGTCGATCACCTGTTGATCCTTGGCCAGTACGGCTTCACTGTGCCTGGAACTGTAGCGGTCGATGTGATCCAGTGCTTCATCCAGACTGTCTACTGTTTTAACCGACATTTTCATGGAGAGGAATTCTGTGCCAAAATCCGCTTCTTCGGCTGGATAGAGGCGTGCCCCATCATAGTGGCCCTGCAAAGCAGCATAGGCAGGTGCATCGGCTCTCACTTCACAACAATGTTCCTGATCGAGGTCTGCCAGTAATTCGGGTAGATCGCTGAGGCGATCCCGGTGGATGATCAGCGTATCCAGTGCGTTGCAGACACTTACCCTTCTGGATTTGGCATTGGTAATGATGGCTTTTCCCTTTTCGAGGTCAGCACTGGTGTCAAAATAGGTATGCACAATACCGGCTCCGGTCTCTATTACGGGCACTTTTGCATGATCACGTACGTAGTTGATCAGCCCCTGACTGCCCCGAGGGATGATCAGGTCGATATAGTCTACGGCCTGTAAGATATGACCGAGCGCTTCGCGCTCGCTGGGAGCCAGATAACAGATATCGGTCAGTCCTCTAGGTGCCAATACCTGATGGATAAGACTTACAATCGCCAGATTGGAGAAGTGGGCGTCCCGGCTGCCTTTCAACACACTGGCGTTACCCGATTTCAGGCAAAGGGCAAAAACGTCGAAAGTCACATTGGGACGGGATTCGAAAACAATGCCGATAGCCCCCATTGGTACGCTGATCCGGGAAAGTTCCAGCCCGTTGGGCAGGGTGCGCGCTTCGAGTACTTGTCCGATAGGAGAAGGCAATCCGGCTACCTGACGGAGATCAGAAGCAATGGCCTCCAGACGTTGCGGATTTAATAGCAGGCGGTCGTATTTGGGATCTTCCGGATCCATCCGGTCGAGGTCCTTTTGATTTTCGGCCAGGAGGAAAGGAATATTTTCCAATGTGAGATCGGCCAGTTCATTCAGAATGGACCGGATGTCGTTATCGGTAAGTTCAGTCATCTTTCGCACGGCTAGGCGTACGGCCTTTAGCCCCAGCATGATCCCTTGTTCTAAACCAGCTATTGTTTCGGTAGCCATATCTTTAACATTTTGGGTTAAGGATTGGCGGCAAAAGTACGGTTTTATTGGGAGGTTGGGGTTGATGGATAATGAGATTTATGGATTGGTAGTCGGGACTTACATCCCATCATCCCATCATCCCAACATCCCAACGTCCCAACGTCCCAACATCCCAACGTCCCATCATCCCAACGTCCTACAAAAAGATCTGCCCATTCAACACCTCCGTCAGCGTATCCTTCTTTCTACTCGACACCGGTACCGTCGCGCCATTACGCAATTCCAGGATGCAATCAGCGCGATCATAGCGGCTGATGGCCTGCAGATTGACCAGGAAAGAATGGTGTACCCGGTGAAAGGCACAGGGCAGCAGTAATTCTTCGAAATACTTGAGGTTTTTGGAGGCCAGGATCTTTCGGTCGTCATGCAAATAAAGAAAAGTATAGCCACCGGAGGCTTCACAGTATTGTATTTCCTTGACCTGAATGATATGAATGCTTTCCTTGTTGTTGATCACCATCCGGCGTTCCTGATGACTCAGCCTTTCGTAGTTTTCCATCAGCACAGAAAGCTGCAATTTCCAGGATAGGGCGTCCTGATGTTCGCGGGCCTTGGATACCGCCGTCACCAGATCATCCGGATCGATGGGTTTGAGCAGGAATTCCACCGCACTGAAGCGAAAGGCATCCACGGCGTATTTTTCGTAGGCGGTGATGAAGATAAGTTGGAAAGAACGATCCTCAAGAGCATTCAGGACATCCATTCCGGAGCCGTCTCCCAGTTCCACATCCAGAAAAAGAAGGTCCGGTTTTTGCTGATCTAATAAGTCTATGCCGGCGCGGACACTGTTGGCGGTAGCAATAATCTCCAGCTCAGGACAGAACAGATCGATCAGTCGGCAGAGGCCTTCCAGCACTTTGGGCTCATTGTCGATAATAATGGTTTTCATTCTTGGGTTACGGTTTTTAATGGGAAATCAAAATGTACAATGGTGCCGCCTTCCGGCGCATCACTGATGGCAAAGTCAGTGGATTTGTCGTAGGTTTTTTGCAACAGCCCGATCCGTTCCCGCAAGATGATACCCGACAAGGAGCGATGTTGGCCGTGCCCATTCAACCCCTTGCGCTGTCCGGAAGCTTCCCGGCCAATGCCATTATCCCGGACTTCGACCTGAAGCTGATCATCCTCCGTTTTCCAGACGTGCACTAGGATCTCGCCATTCGGCAGTTGGGCCAGATCGCCGTGTTCAATGGCATTTTCTACCGCCGGTTGCAACAACATGGGAGGAAAGCGGATCTCGGAAACGGCCAGATCGGGATCTACATCTATGCGGTAATTGAATTTATGATCATAACGCAATTGCTGCAGAGAAAGATAGTGCTCCAGCGTTTCCAGCTCGTCTTCAAGTGATACGAAGTTTACCCGGCTGTGTTCCAGGATGCGGCGGATGAGCTTGGCAAATTTGGAAAGATAAAATACACCCTGTCGCGTCTGGCCGTCCTTCAGTAGAAAAGTCTGGATGGACGTAAGGGCATTAAAGATAAAATGCGGATTCATCTGAGAGCGAAGCAGGCGCTGTTCCACTTCCAGCTTCTGATTGTTGGTCACCAGTATCCGCTGCCGGTTGTAAAAGAAGAATACCACTCCGGCCAGACAGAGCATGGCGATACCGATGAGATAGCGGCTACGGGTTTGGCGATGCTCCAGTTCCTGGATGCGGTTGACATTACTAAGTTCTTCTATTTCCCGTTCTTTTCGCTCGGTATCATAGCGGGTTTGGAGTTCCTGTATCTTGTTCAGACTATTCTCATTGAGGATGGTATCGCTAAGCGCTTTATATTGTTTGTAATGCTCCAGCGCATTTTTGTAATCATGCATTCCTTCGTAGGCCTGATACAGGGTGGCATGAATATCTTTCAGGAAGCTATAATCACCGCTATTGTTGATCAGATCAAAACTATACTGTGCTAACTCAATGGCTTCCTTATAGTCTTCCCGGTGAAAAGCACATTCTGCCCTGGTTTGAAAGGCCAGGGCTTCATAGCGATCGAGTTTGTGTTCGCGGGCGATCTGGATCACCTCATTACTGATGCTATCGGCTTTGTGGCAGTTCCCCATCTGACCGTAGATGTTGGCCAGGTTGCTCATGGAAATCGACAAGGACACCATATCATTGTCCGTTCTCAACAACTCGGTGGCTTTTTTTGCATAAGCCAGAGCGCTATCCAGTTGATTTAATTTAAAAAAAGAATTGCCCAGGCCGGTAGAAGCCATCAGCAGAGAACGATAGTGACCTTTTTCTACCGCTAAATGAAAAGCCCGGCGATAATATCGCTGACTTTCTTCGGGGCGGTCGGCCAGGAAAAAAACGTTGCCCAGATTGTTGACAATGGCCCCCAGCAGGATGGTATCAGTACCCTGTTCGGCAATCTTTTCGGCTTTAAAAAGATATTCGGATGCTTCATCAAAGAGCCCCAGACGAAGATAGGCCAGACCGATATTGGAATAAGTGGCGGTAATGCGACGCTGTATTTTGGCGAGCCTGCCGGTTGTTTTTCCCTTTTCGAAATAGTCGATGGCCTTTTTGTATTCCTGAATGCCGTCTTCTATTTGGTTCAGATTGGAA
>JAGQXH010000641.1 GCA_020436695.1 Lewinella sp.
TGCTTCGGCCAGCGGCCCGAAAACCGGATTAATGGCCGCGTTATTCACCAGGATATCCACTCCACCATAAATATTGACAGTCTGGTCCACCAGTGCACGTAGCTGCTCAGGATTACCCACATGGCAGGCGATTCCGGTAGCCTCCAGACCTTCAGCCCGAAGCTTTTCCACAACGGCATCCACCGCATCCTGCTTACGACTACTCACCACCACCCGAGCACCGAATTCGGCTAATCCGCGGGCGATAGAGGCACCTATCCCTTTGCTGGCTCCTGTGACGATTGCGACTTTTCCATTGAGATCAAATCGGGCTTTGATGGCTTCTGCTGACATGTTGCTTCACTTTGAAATTCCTGAAACACCGGCGAATTTCCGGTTACAGTAATTTATGTTAATTTGCTTCGAAGATAAACAACCTGATCTTTTTACATCAAAGATGTCCAAATTTAAAACTTAAAACCCATGTCGACACAATACATGTGTATGGATACGCTCCGCTTTCTGCTGTATGATGTACATCAATTATCCGATCTTATTGCAGTGGAGCGTTTTCAGGAATTTGATCAGGTTGCACTGGATATTTTTCTCGACGCTGTCAAGGATTTCAGTGATCAGGAGTGCTTTCCCTACTTCCGTGAAATGGATGAAAAGCCCGTAGCTTTTGCCGATGGCCGCATCATCGTCCATCTCCAGATCGGAACGCTCATGGAGAAAGCGGCCGAACTAGGATTGATCGGCCCTTGCTTCGACTACGAAGACGGCGGGATACAATTGCCTTTCATGGCCTATCAGGCAGCTTATTTCATTCTCGATGCTGCCAATAATCACGTGAGTGGCTATCCAGGTATGACCTCCGGAGCGGCAGATCTGATCGCTACTTTTGGTAATGACACGATCAAAGCAACCTATCTCGATCCGATGCTCGCAGGCAAATGGGCCGGTACAATGTGTCTCACCGAACCACAGGCCGGCAGTTCCCTTTCGGATATTACCACTACAGCCTATCCAACCGAAGAGGGCCATTATATTATCAAGGGGCAAAAGATCTGGATATCCGGCGGAGATCAACAGGTTTCCGAAAATATTATCCACCTGCTCCTGGCACGAATAGATGGTGCTCCGGCGGGTACCCGGGGGATATCGCTGTTCGTCGTACCCAGATTACGGCCGACCAAAGATGGCAGTCTCGAATACAACGATGTGCTAACCGCCGGTGACTTTCAGAAATTGGGGCAACGAGGTTTTTCCACCGCCCATCTGGTGTTCGGTGAGCAGGAAAATTGCCGTGGCTGGTTGATCGGAGAAGCCAACAAAGGTCTGCAGTGTATGTTCCAGTTGATGAACAGCGCCCGCATCTCGGTCGGTCGGCACGGAGCCTCCATTTCCACGGCCGCCTATTACGCCTCCCTGCAATACGCACGCGAACGACCACAGGGACGACGCCTCAGTGCCGACGGCACCAAAAATCTGGATAAGGACCAGACGCTGATCATTAACCATCCGGATGTGCGCCGTATGTTGCTTTTCCAGAAAGCCATTGCGGAAGGCAGCCTAAGCCTCATTCTACAGGCGGCCCGGTATTATGATCTGGGCAAAGTAGCCGAAACGGAGGCAGATCGGACAAAATATCATTTGCTAACTGAGATCCTGACACCCATGGTCAAGACCTTCCCTTCCGAAATGGGGCGTGAATCCGTCAGTACAGGCCTTCAGGTATTGGGAGGTATGGGATATTCCCGGGAACATATTTTGCAGCAGTATTACCGGGATATCCGCATTATGGCTATTTACGAAGGTACAACCGGTATACAGTCGCTGGACCTGCTCGGGCGCAAGGTCAGCATGCACAACGGGCAGGCGATGCAATTACTCCTCACCGAGATCGGTCAGGTTATTGAAGCGGCTTCAGCCTATGACGACCTCGCCCCTTATGCCCATCAGTTGCAGGATACCTTAAATCTAAATAAAGACGTACTCCAAACGCTCGCTCCTTTTGCCAAACAGGGCAATTACGAACGCTTTCTAGCCGACGCCACTATCTATATGGACCTCCTGGGAACGGTGGTGGTAGGCTGGCAATGGCTTAAGATCGCCCTTCGGGCAAAAGAGGCTTTGCTCAACGGCCATTCTGACCGCACGGCAGCGTTTTATGAGAGTAAGATACACACCATGAAAGGGTACTTTAAGTATGTACTACCAAGGGTTTCCGGACTGGCCATTACTTTAAAAAGCCAGGACGACCTTACCCTGGTATCCGCCAAAGAATGGACTTTTTGAGCCGGACCCTGTCTTAAAAAATATAAACACCGATGTGTAAACTCATACGAAAAGATCCACTGCGATCCGGTCGGCCAGGAGCTTACCGGCATTCGTCAGTCTGTAGTTCTCACCTTCGCAAAGAAGATGACCGGAGTCAAGAAATACATCGGCCCGGGCGGTAAAATGATTGGCGTAGCGCCGGCCCATCTGCCGCAAATGCTCCAGATCGAGTCCCCAGATGGTCCGCAGCGCAGTCATAACATACTCATTATAGCGTTGATCGTCGGTCAATACTTCCTCCTCGATCAGATCCGGCGGCACCTTTGAGGGATCTTCGGCCCAAAGGTTGATACCGCTCATGTAGCGGGCATTGTTAGGAACGTTCCAACTGCGGGTGCGATCGCCATCGAATGAATGAGCTGCCGGGCCAATACCCAGATAGGGTTTGCCACGCCAGTAACTACTATTATGCCGGGCGTGCCAGCCCGGTCGGGCAAAGTTGGAGATCTCATAATGTTCGAAGCCCTCCAGTTCCATAATATCCATCAGCTGTTCGAACTGACGTACAGCCTGATCTTCATCCGGCGACGGTACTTTCCCTTTTTTCACGAAATGTGCCAGTGCGGTGCGCGGTTCCACCGTAAGTGCATAGCAGGAAATATGGGGGATATCGTATTCAAGAGCAATTTCCATATTTCTGGCCCATTGCCGGTCGGTAGTCGTAGGAGTACCGTAGATCAGATCAATAGTAAGATTCTCAAAACCGGCATCCTGCACATACTCAATACTGGTACGTGCTTCAATGGCATTGTGTGCACGGTTCATAAAGCGCAGGTCTTCTTCCGAAAAGGACTGTATCCCGATACTCAGGCGATTTACCGGCGTATCCTTCAAATGCCGGATAGCTTCCAGATTGAGATCATCCGGATTAGCTTCCAGGGTAATTTCTGCGTCTTCGGATATGGAAAAGAGCTCGTAAATAGTGGAAAAGATCCGATTGAGTTCTTCGTGTGTGAGCAAAGAGGGCGTTCCGCCGCCAAGATAGACGGAGGCCAGAGGAACTGATGGCAGTGCTGCCCGGCGCAATTTCATTTCCTGCACGATCGCTTCTATCATCCCTTCGCGATTGTGCAGGGTTGTAGAAAAATGAAAATTGCAATAATGGCAGGCCTGTTTACAATATGGTATATGCAAATAGAGGCCGGGCATAAGTAGTCTTAGGTGAAAGTTTTGCTGTTATGTCGTACAAGTTTTCTCTCTTGCGCTCCATTCGGCCACTAAAGTAATGTTTTTTTTCTCGCTGCCTCTTAGAATCTGCTTTAAAAACTGATTTGAAATTATCGCAGGGCAGAGTTTCTTTGCTGAATAATTGGTTAATTTGCCGCCAATTGATCCATATGCCTAAACTACTGCATATTCGCCTGGCCCTGCTCCTGTTCTTACAGTTCTTCGTGTGGGGAAGTTATTTTGTGACCCTCGGTACCTACCTGCTTAATACGCTTCACTTCAGCGGCCGGGAAGTAGGTCTGATCTATGGCACCACGGCCATTGCCGCTATGGTGGCCCCCTTCCTGCTGGGTATGCTGGCCGACCGGCATTTCCCGGTAGAGCGCCTCCTGGCAGTGCTCAATTTCAGTGGAGCAATATTAATGTTCCTTACCAGCACCTTTCATCAGTTTTGGCCTTTTTACTTTACCCTGCTCTTCTATACCTTTACATACATGCCGATCTTTTCCCTGAATGCCTCTCTGTGTTTTCATCATCTGAAAAACCCCACGCGGGATTTCCCACGAGTCAGAGCCTTCGGTACATTGGGCTGGATCGTTGCCGGCATGGTGGTAGGTACCTTGGGAATTGAAACGCAGATAACCCCTATGTATATTTCTGCCGGCACTTCTCTTTGCGCCTCCTTGTTCTGCCTCAGCCTTCCCAAAACCCCACCCCAGGCCGAAAAGGTCAGTATTCGCGACTGGCTGGGTCCGGAGGTCAGGCGGCTGTTTAAGGATCGTACCTTTACCTTACTCATGCTCATCATGATCCTGGTCTCCATTCCCATCGCCTTTTATTACAGTTTTGTCAATCCTTATATGAATGAGCTGGGAATTGCCAATGCCGCGGGAAAAATGTCGATGGGCCAGATCTCGGAAATGCTTTTTATGCTGATCCTACCGTGGATCATCGGTCGTATCGGCTTGAAATGGACCATTTTCATCGGATTGCTCACCTGGGGTATCCGTTATTTGATATTTGCCTTCGGAAATGGAGAAGAGTTGATCTGGATGATCTATCTGGCCATCTTTCTGCACGGACAGGCGTATGTACTGTCGGGGCTTTCCGTTCAGATCTATCTTAATAATCAGGTGCCGGCATCGCTGCGCAGTACCGCCCAAGGCTTCTATACTTTCCTAACATTAGGACTGGGTACGCTGATCGGAAGTTTTCTGGCGGGGAATGTGGTTACTTATTTCACCACCGAGAGTAACCATTTTCTTTGGAGACAGATCTGGTACGTTCCTTCTATTATCGGTATCCTCGTAGCATTTTATTTTCTGATCCGGTACAGGACACCGAAACGTGGAATAGATTTTTGATAAATAACATTAAAAAAATTATAAACTATCAGGTAACAAATTCAATTTTCCTTCGTATCACCACTTATTAGGCTACTCATACCAAAAAAAAAGAGCCGGTTAGCTAAGCTAACCGGCTTCCAAAAGAGCTTTGAGAGGCTATCTACATACCAAAAAAAGAGGTCA
>JAGQXH010000642.1 GCA_020436695.1 Lewinella sp.
ATCGCCACCTTTGCTATTTTTCGAATGACAGGATTTTCCGAGGCCCGTGACCTGATGAGCTACGGTGATCTGGTGCAAGACACCAGCTATATGAAATGGATGCAGTTTTCCAGCTGGATCGTCCCCATATCGGCATTCGGCATGTTCTTTAATGTCTACCGTCAGGCCGTACACGATCAGTTGGCCAAAACCTTCTGTATTTATGTTCAGCAATAACATCAAGGTCATCATCCGGAATTTTCTCCGGCATAAGTGGTACGCCGGTCTGAACCTGCTTGGCCTGGCTACGGGTTTTGCCGCTTTTATTCTCATCTGCATTTACCTCTATCACGAGACCCATTTCGACAACTTCCATTCTCATGCCGACCGCATCTACCGGCCTACCTATATTACCAAGGGTGCCCAGGGCTTCAACGTGCATTGGGCCAGGATTCCCGTCAATTACATTAATGAACTGCCGGAAGAAATGCCGGAGATCCAGACGCTGATCCGCTTCCAGAATCAGGAACGAAAATATGTGCGGATCGGTGCCAAAAAATTCACGCCGACACATGCCTACACAACTGATCCGGAAGTATTTGAGGTCTTTGATTTCAAGCTCCTGGCTGGTGATCCGGTAACGGCGCTGGCTGAACCGCATACCGCAGTGATCAGCCGGGAACTGGCGCATCGCTATTTCGGGCATGATCGCCCGATCGGCCGCGAGTTTTTCATCACCGGGAATTTTCAGGCCGAAGAGATTGCCTATCAGGTAACAGGGGTAATGGAAGACCTGCCTTCTAATACCCACCTGCCGGTAGATATGCTGCTCTCTTTCAGCGGTCCGGACGAGCGACAGGGCTGGGCCTACGTTTATACGCTGCTCAAAGAAGGGGCCTCCATTAAAAGTGTGGAGGCTAAAATGCCGGATTTCATTGCCACCCATACGGACAATACCGATGGATTTCAGAACGCTTTTGAATTTCAGCCGTTAAAAGGTATTCACCTGCACTCCGATCTGGCGCGGGAGATCATTCCCAACGGCAATGCCCTATACATTAAAATATTCGGGCTCGCTGCCTTCCTGATCCTGGCCATTGCCCTGATCAATTTCATCAACCTGAACAGTGCCCTTTCACTGGGTCGATCAAAAGAGATCGGGCTGAGGAAAGTGTTGGGTGCAGAAAAGAAACACAATTTATTTTACGCCTTTTCCGAGTCTGTTACCTATACACTTCTGGCACTGAGTGCAGGCGTACTCATCAGTTATCTTTTGTTTCCCGCTTTCCAACAACTTAGTGGGGCTTCATTGAGTCTGCCGCTGGGTTATTTTGCGCTGTTTCTGCTGGGAGTGGCCGTGTTGGGTGGTCTTCTTGCCGGGATCTATCCGGCACTGGTGATGAATACCTTGCACCTGCCACAGATATTGCAGAACGGGAAAACGATCAGAATGGGCGGATATTCTTTCAACGTGAGAAGGATACTGGTGGGTATGCAATTTGCGGCCTCCATCGTACTGATCGGCAGTGCGCTGGTCGGTTACCGGCAGATCCGCTATCTCGAACAAAAAAATCTGGGACTGCAAAAGGAGCAGATCATTGCCCTACCCGCTCTGCCGGACGCCGTAACGGCCCAATACAATGGATTCAAGGAAAAAATCAAAGCTATAGATGGAGTCAGCCGGGTAGCGGCCTGTATGCAGGTCCCCTCCGAAGAGATCAGAGATTCCGGCCCGGTACTGGTAAAAGGCAGGAATGACGACCCGAAACAGGCTCCGATGATCGACATGCAGGTTATCGATGCCGATTTCATTGACCTAATGGATATTCAGTTTGCAGCCGGACATGTGGCCAAACACGAAATGGTCTGGAAACCGGCCCCTGAATTTGGTCCTGAACTTAGCCCACAGGACTATCTAGGAGGACAACCCCGTACTTACGTGATCAACGAAACAGCCATGCATCAGTTGGGTTGGGATGATCCTGAACAGGCCATAGGTCAGGAGATCAACTGGTCGGTCAGTAATTTTGTGCTAGCCATGGGCCCCATTACCGGTGTGGTGAAGGATTTTCATCAGGAAAGCCTGAAAAACGAGATCGATCCCATCGTGATGACTTTCGAACCCATCTGGCTCCGTTCTTTTTTGATCCAGGTCAATAGTAGTGAGGTACAACCGGTAATTAGTCAGATCCAGGCTATTTGGGATCATTCCTTTACGCAGTATCCATTCGAGTATCACTTTTTGGATGAACTGTTCGATAAACTCTACCGCAGCGAACACCGGCAGATCCGCCTGCTGGCCTGGTTGAGTATGTTGTCCGTCATCATCGCCGGTATCGGGTTGTTCAGTCTGGTGGCCTACAATTTGCAAACCCGGCTTAAGGAACTGGCTATTCGTCAGGTGCTCGGTGCCAAACTACCGGGCCTGATCCAATTGGTCGGCAAAGAATATCTGTGGATCGTGAGCATCAGCGCCATCATTGCCGTTCCGGTAAGTTATTACGGCGTAAAAAAATGGTTACAGAATTTTGCCTATCATATTGATGTCTCCATGCTCACTTATGGACTTAGTCTGCTGATCATTTTGCTTGTACTGCTGCTGATCATCAGTGTGCAAACCTGGTGGAGTTCACGGATGAATCCGGTGGAGCACCTTAAGGAATGAGAGTGTTAGGCTTCAGGCTTACAACGAGCAAGTTTAAAATCTGTTACTGATCGAAATGTACATGAGAAAGATCCTTTTTTTCATTTCCATCCTGTTTACGGCCTGTCAGGCTACAGACACTCCCTCTAAAACCATTCCCAAGGCGGTATTCATCATCCTCGATGGGATACCGGCCGATGTACTGGAAAAGGTTGAGACTCCGGTGCTGGATGAAATTGCCGGCATCGGTGGCTATACCCGCGCTTACGTGGGTGGAGACGTGGGCACCTACAATGAAACACCCACCATTTCCGCACCAGGCTATACGGACCTGCTGACCGCCACCTGGGCCAACAAACACAATGTGTGGGACAACTACGACCAGCAGCCCAATTACCATTACTGGAATATTTTTCGGACCACAGAGCAACATAATCCGGATCTGAAAACCGCGATCTTTTCTACCTGGCTGGACAATCGCACTATCCTGGTAGGTGAGGGAACTGCCGGAGATTTTAAGATCGACTATGCTGCTGACGGCTTTGAAAAGGATACCATTCGCTTTCCTCACGATGATGCCGCAGCCTATATACACCAGATCGATGAACTGGTAACAGACGAAGCAGCCCGCACTATCCGCGAATCTGGTCCTGATCTCTCGTGGGTCTATCTGGAGTACACCGATGATATGGGACATGCGCACGGCGACAGCGAGGAATTCTATCAGGCGGTTCGCACCGCTGATGCGCAAGTGGGTAAGATCTGGGAAGCCATCAAAGAACGAAAAACAAGAGAGGAGGACTGGATGATCGTGATCACTACGGATCATGGCCGGGACGCGGAGAGCGGTAAAGATCATGGTGGGCAGTCCTCACGGGAAAGAACCACCTGGATCGTGACGAATGCCTCTCCACTCAATGAACGTTTTACCGCCGAAGAACCGGCTATTGTGGATATCACGCCTTCTATTCTGCATCATTTGGGCATTTCGCCCCCGGAATCGGTTCGGAATGAAATGGATGGTATTTCCTTCCTTGGAGATGTTTCTCTGGATCAGTTTAAAGTCGAGCTGCAAGGCAAAACGCTGAAACTGAGCTGGCATCCCTTCGTCTCGCAGGGAGAAGCCCGGGTTTTAATGGCTACTACCAATCACTATAGAACCGGCGGACAGGATCAATATCAGGAGATCGTCAAGATTGGATTGTGGTCCGGCCAGTTCGAAACCGAGCTGACCGATGAACAATGGGCTGCCTTCGAAGCATCCGGTTTTATGAAGATCCTGATCGAAGCCCCCTCCAACCGGGCTAACTACTGGCTCCTTAAATGAGACTGTTTGCCGTGAACCGTTTGCGGTGCAACGTCCTGATAAATTCAAGTCGTAAGTTATCCAGTCGTAAGTCAATCAAGTCAGTGGTAAAATAAAAGGAATTGGCCAGGATTGTAATATGCTGAGATTCGGCTTTAACTACTTTCTAAGGTATTGGCCGTTATATGACTTATGACTGGCGACTTACGACTTACGACTGTATTAATAAGTCTTCGTCATATCCTCCGGAATAACCAGTATGAAATCGGCCTGCCCCAGAAATTCCTCCTTTAGTTTTCCGATATCTTTTTGCTCCACAGAGCTGATAGTTACGTACTTCAGATCAGGAGCATCTTTTTTAAGATACCAGAGTATCCCGTCAAAATTATCGGAATGAAAAGATCCGTTGAGGTGGAGCAATAGCTGGCCCGGCTGGTAATACTTAAGAATAAAATGAGCCATGGTGGCGTCCTTAAGCGCCTGGGCTTTCGGGAGATTTTCCCCGCCGTGGCCCGGCATCATAGTCAGCATTTCCTGATAACCCGGTAAGTTGGGATCATAAGGAAAAGGCAAAGGGGCCATCCAGCTTTTTTCTTCTGCCGACAATTCGTCCAGCACCTCAAATCCGCCCTGATACACCATACTTGCGTAGCGGCGAGGTACGTTGGTACCGGCAAAGACCAGTCCGTGCGCCTTGGCATAATCCACCACGGGCCGGTAATCGGTCTTATAATTTCTCCACAAACGGGCAAGCGTATCCAGCGCTTTATCATCGATCTCACCGGCCAGATATTGTTCCAGAGCAGCCTGATTGTCCCGCTCAAACATTTCTACACCGATAGACAGTTCCCTCAAACTATCCAGATCCTGCACAACTTCCAGCTGGAGCCAGTGACAGATCGGATTGTTGTGCTGTTCACCGAAAAGGGCAATGTCCGCTTTGCTCAGGCTGCGGAGCATTTTTTTGTAGGTTACTTTTTTTCCTTTGGCATTGTATAGTTGATAGGCCGGTTTTTTTTGGCCATAGCCGGATGATTGGCTATAAGGCAAGAAACCAAGCAGCAACAAAA
>JAGQXH010000643.1 GCA_020436695.1 Lewinella sp.
GGTTTGAGCGTCGATGGCTTGCAGGCTATTGTTCAGGGTAAACAGGATACGTCGGTCTTTGCGATCTTCACTCTCCCAATAACTGACGCCCCTTCGGGTAATGCCGTTCAGCGCAGCGTGTATCCAGATCTCTTTTCCGTTGGTGGCATCTATGGCTACCAGGGAATTATCTTTTGCCCGCACGTACATGACACTATCGACGATAATGGGATTATTCTGATAGGCCCGTTCATCACTTGTGGAATAGGTCCAGGCTACCTCCAGACGGTTGACATTATCTTTGGTGATCTGATCCTGCACAAAAAATTTGGATTGATCCGGTCCACCGCCGTAGGCCCTCCAGGTGCGGTGTTTCAGATCGTCTGTCGGGCTTTCCGTCCGGCAGGATATCATTCCGAGGCCAAGGAGCAGGCCTGAAAGAAAAAAAAGAGGAAGGTATTTCATAAGCGTCAGATACAGAACGGCTTTACTTTTTCAATCATCCAGTCGGCCATGGCTTCTTCACTCACTTTTATCGGAGTTGGGCTCCATTGCTCAATGGAATAAATGCCTTTGAATCCACTGTTTTGAGCCAACTGCATACATCGCTCAAAATCAAAAGAGAGATGGTCCACATTATTGCTAAATTCAATGGTCTTGGCCGATACCTGATAGGCAAAAGGCATGATCTTTTTGAGAGCATCGTAGCGTACCTCATCCGGATAATTACCATAATCGGGTAGGGTGTACATATTTTCACCCACTTCTCTGACGATCTTCAGATGTACATCCGGATCCATTTCCATTCCAAAATGATTCTCGGTCATGAGTATGAGCCCCTTTCGTTTCGCCTCCCGGTTGACCACTTTAAGGGCCGCTATCACCTCCATCAGATCACCCTGCCCGGGATTGACCCGTATTGCTCCGGAACCGAGCATTTTTGCGGCTTCTACCCATCGCAGTACGAGTGCCAGACTTTCCCTACGCTTGTCCGGGTCCGGATCGCCCAATTGATAAGATTCATCCAGTTGGATATTGATCAATTTGCTCCTGGATCGCTTTATAGCTGATTTTAGCTCCTTCAGGTAAGATCGGTCAATTGACTCAAAATGCTTGCTCCAGAATTCGACATTCCGAAGCTGAAAACGGTCCCTGAAATAGCCCGGTATTTCTTTGAGAGTCAGGTCCGTACCCGGATTAGTAATATTTTCCGGGCGCGTATTTTGAAATCGATTGCGAAAATTGACCGTAGACATTCCAATTCGGTCCATTGGGTTCTTATCCGGCGGCAAAAAATTGGTGGCAGATGGAAAAAGCAGCGGCAGGGAAGCCCTACTCAATACTTGATTGAAGAGTCTTCTGTTCATTTCTCGTTTTGTTTTGACGCCCCCAATATACTGGCAACCAATGGGGTGACGAACCAAATATACTCAAATTTGCTTTCACCAAAGCCTTGGGGTACATATTTCCCCTAAAATACCTCCAGCCTCCGCATTTTTTCCACGAGTGGGATAAAAACATTTTAACAATCGATTGCGCAATCTAAAAATATTTCCCTACATTGTGTTTGGAAAACCAATTTGATTTTTGTTTCAAAGCTGTAAGGATTAAAAATATTCTGGTCACAATACTTTCGCAGAACTATATTTCGTGATCAATATGCCAGCGCTCTTTATTTACACCCGCTCTAAAACGAAAAACACCTAAATAATTAACCAATCTTAAACAAGTTTCGGAATGAAGAGAACTGAATTCCACTCTCCACCACTTTTTTCACTGATCTTGTTGGCATCCTTGTTCTTTGTGCAGACCGCTTTTGCACAGGGCAGGATTAGCGGCACAGTGATCGATGATGACACCGAAGAACCGTTAATCGGGGCCACTATCCTGGTCCAGGGTTCAAGCACCGGCACTGTCACCGACATCGATGGCAACTTCACCATCGATGCTAACGAAGGAGATCTTTTACAGGTGAGCTTTACCGGCTACAATCCCCAGACTGTTCCGGTGGGCACCCAGACTAATCTCCAGATCCGTTTGGTTTCCGGTATCGCCATTGACGAAATAGTCGTTACCGGTTATTCTACCCAGCGAAAGAAGGACATTACCGGTGCCGTATCGGTCGTTGACGTAGAAGAAATGAACCAGATCGCAGCTTCCAGCTTCACCCAAAAGCTGGAGGGTAGAGCTCCCGGGGTAACCATTTCTACTTCGGGCGAACCCGGCGAGGGTACCACGGTAAGGATCCGCGGTATCAGCTCCTTTCAGAACAACGACCCGCTGTACATCATCGACGGCGTGCCGGTGCAGGATGCTTACAATACCGGATTCAATCCCAATGACATTGAGAGTATCCAGGTATTAAAGGATGCCGCCTCCGCTTCCATCTATGGAGCCCGGGCCAATAACGGGGTGATCATTATTACCACTAAAAAAGGCCAGGAAGGGAAGACCCGGATTACCTACGATGCCTATGTGGGCGTAGCCACACCTGCTCACAACATGGATTACATGATCACCGACCCGCTGGAATACTCTGAGTATGTGTGGGACCGGTATGAGAATGCCGGTCTGACTATCGATGCCGCCAATCCTTATTCGGTTGGCAGAGGCAGGTTGCCGGATTACATTTATCCTTTCACGCCGGGTACTCCTGTAGATGAGAGCGCCTACTCCTACCCCGACAACATTATTATGCGGGCGAATAAGGCCGGTACTCACTGGTTTGACGAAACCTTTGATCCGGCGCTGATGACGGAGCACAATATCGGTGTATCCGGAGGAACGGCCAATAACTCCTATTATCTGTCTACCAGTTATCTGGATCAGAACGGCACGATGCTTTATAACTATTTCAAACGCTTTTCGCTACGTGCCAATTCCAGTTTCAAATTAGGGCCGGTCACCGTGGGAGAAAATCTTTCCCTGACCCGCTCTACCAGAGTAGGACAGGATGGGTTTTCCGGAGGTAACCAGGATGAACAGGGGATCATGACCTTCCTCACCCTGATCAATCCGCTCATTCCGGTCCACGACATCAGTGGCACACACGCCGGCGGTGCCAAGGCCAGCGGATTGGGTAACGGCGGCAATGCCGTATATGCCAATATCCGGAACAAGGATAACCAGAATATTTCCTACCGGGTACTCGGTAATGCTTATGCCGAGTGGGAGATATTGAACGGGCTGAGAGCCAAAACCAGTTTCGGTATCAACTACTTCAATAACTTCAGCCGCAACTTCAGTTATCCGTCCTACGAAAACCAACAACCTAATACCAATAACGGATTTAGTGAAAACTGGCAGAACGGCTATCAATGGACGTGGACCAACACCCTAGCCTATAGTAATGTGTTTGCTGAAAAACATAATTTCCAGGTGCTGGTGGGTTACGAAGCGATCAAGAATAACTTCCGGCAGATATCAGGTGGTTTGAACAACTATGTTACACTGGATATCAATGCCTGGTATCTTAACGGTGCATTGGCAGATCCCGACACCCGCTCGGTAGGTAGCAGCGGTGGGTTCAATTCTCTGGTATCAGCTTTTGCCAAGCTGGATTATTCTTTTGACGACAAGTACATCCTCAGCGGAACCCTGAGAAGGGATGGTTCGTCCAATTTTGGGGATGAGAAATTCGGTATTTTCCCCGCATTTAGCGTGGGTTGGCGTATTGGTGCGGAGCCGTTTTTGCAGCGCCTGACCTGGCTGGACGATCTGAAGATCCGGGCCGGATGGGGTGTGACCGGTAATCAATCCATTCCCAGCGGCAACCCCTATGATCGCTTCGGCGGTGGCCTTCAGCAGACTTTCTACGATATCGGCGGCACCAATAACTCTCTGGTTACCGGCTATGCACTGGTGAACCGTGGCAATAGTGGCACTAAATGGGAAGAAAATGTTTCCAAAAATATCGGCCTCGATGCTTCAATTCTCAATGGAAGCCTCAATCTGGTACTCGATGTATACAGCCGTACGGTAGACGGGCTGCTCTTCCCGGCAGCATTGCCGGGAACGGCCGGCACTGCTGCACCGGCATATATTAATGTGGCCTCCATGAGAAACAATGGCGTGGATATTGGTCTGGACTGGAATCGGCGCACCAGTACCAATTTCAGCTATAATGTCGGCCTCACCTTCACCAGCTACGTCAATGAAGTTCTCGATATCGACGGTAGTTCTGAAACCTTCTTTCCCGGAGGTTTCGACTCCCGGATCGGCATCGTCAACTTTAATATGGTGGGACAGCCCATCTCCACTTTCTACGGCTGGACAGCCGACGGATACTTCCAAAATCAGCAGGAAGTGGACGCCCATGCCGAGCAACAGGGTAAAGCTATCGGCCGGATCCGCTTCAGGGATATCAGCGGCCCCGACGGGGTGCCGGACGGTATGATCAATGATGATGACAAAGGCCCGATCGGCAATCCACATCCGGATTTCACCCTGGGCTTTAATCTGGGCTTCAATATCGGCCAATTTGATTTTACGGCCTTTGTATTCGCCTCTATCGGCAATGAGATCTTTAACTACCAAAAGCTATTTGACGTTTTCAGCTTCTTTAACTCCAACGTTCGTCGCGATGTAGTTACTGATTCTTGGACGCCCTCCAATCCGAACGCCAAATATCCGATCAATGATCTGAATGATATTTTCAGTATTTCACCCAGTACGTTCTATGTAGAAGATGCCTCTTATCTCCGGGCCAAGAACATTCAGCTCGGGTATACTTTTCCTGCCGGTTCTTTGGGAAAAGCCTTTTCAAAGTTACGGATCTACGTGACAGGTCAAAACCTTTTCACGTTTACGAACTATTCCGGTCTGGATCCCTCTCCCTCCAACTTCGGTCAGAGTGGCCTGAACGGCGACCTGTGGAATGGATATGACTTCGGGAACTATCCGACCACCAGAACGATCATGTTTGGAGTAAATGCCGGATTTTAAAATGGATGCATCTGTAAAAAAACAAGACATGAAAAAGCCTTTTATCATACTTTTCTTCACACTTGTCG
>JAGQXH010000644.1 GCA_020436695.1 Lewinella sp.
CACTGGTTCCGGAAGATACGGCAAATGCATTATTGCGGCGGGCCGAACGGATGGTGACTCCCGGAGCAACTACGTCCGGTTTGATCCGTCCGCTACCGTCAACGGTCACCGGGCCACGGCTGCTGAAGTTGGCCAGGGTATCCGTACTATTGGTAGCTCCCACGGCGAAAGCACCCTGAAAAATAGCGGATGGGTCATTTACCGATCCACAATCCGGCCCATCATTACCGGCGGAGACGATCACTACGACACCGGCCGCACGCAAATTCTCAACGGCTGTTTCCAAAATGCCCCAGTTATCTATCGTACAACCTTCAAAGGTCGGGCATCCCCAGGAATTATTGATCACGTGGGGGGCCAGTTCCGGCTTCGGGTCATTGCCGTCGAGATCGGTTGGTGCCAGAAACCATTCGAAGCAGGCCAGATAGGTGGCCGGGCTCCCGTAGCCTCTTTCCATATTCCGGCAGGCGATCCATTGTGCACCGGGGGCTACACCGATCTGATTTCCCTGCCCGTCGTCACCCACCGAGATCCCCATGGTGTAGGTGCCGTGATTGTTGTCATCGCAGGGAAAATTCACCGAAAGTCCACAGGGGTTATTGCTTGGAGCTAATGTCGAATCACCATTCAGCGGATTAATAGCCGTTATGGCGTCGAACCAGTTGTATATGTGTTGAGCATCGCTTTGGTTACCCTGCCAGCCGCGGTATTTTTCTTTCAGCGTGGGGTGTGTCCATTCTACACCGGTATCCTGCCCACCGATAACGACGCCGGTACCGTTAATACCCTGCGCCCATACTTCCGGCACATGGATCTTTTCCAGACCCCAGTCAATGGGACTACGGGCGGAGGCCATAGCCGGGACATTGGGTTGGCGTTCCAGTACTTTACTCCAAGGATTGGGCTGTATCCGGGATACTTCCGGCCGTCCGGCTAACTGCTGTAGTAATTGACGGTCCGCCTCCAAATAGATCGCATTTGCCACAAAGAAAGAACGATAGGGATGTGCAGCGCGGTCCAGTATTTGCCGTACCTCCTGCTGTTGAGAATCAGCAAGACGCTGAAGTCTTTGAAAAACGGCACGGCCTTTAGCCGTTTTCCCGTGAATAGCGGGAAGATCGCTCAGATCGGGTTTCCCGTTAAACTCTACAATGCATTCAACAGAAGCACCATGCTCGGTATCGAGCAGCAGAGATGGAGAGATCTTGGCAGTGGAAATTTGGGCGACGGCTTCTACGAAACTTAGTAACAGCAGCAGGATGAGGAGGGAATACGGACGGACCTGGTTCATTGGGTTGCAATATTTTGTAATTACGTATTCTGTCAAAGATCGCAAAACTACAAAATCAGGCCTATCCAGAGGCTAAAATGTACAAACCTTAACCGACTATGCCTGCCTTTAAGTGAATACAAATATTAAGAATTTGTAATTTTTGCCTAAAAAAAATAGATAACTCACATAATTCTCTTAATTTAGGACTTTGGTCCCACGCATATCATACCTCAATCATCCCATCAGCACACTACAGTACAGCACGTTTCTAAGCCCATTCTGTTATATTTTCAAATCGCCATCTGTGAAACCACACTAACATGAGCAACGAAACTTTGTATTACAATGCTTTTTCAGGAATGACCCTTAGAGAGCGAGATGCAGTTGTTCAGTTCCTGGAGCAACATGAGAAGACCAAACACAAAGAACACATCGATGAGGCCTTGGATTATGCATTAAAGATCAAGCCTTCTTTCGGTGGCTTTGTACTGGTAGCAAAACGGGAAGAAAAGATCCGCGGAGTGATCGTTTCCAATTGCACCGGAATGGCAGGATATAACGCAAGCCACCTGTTTGTGTTTGCTACCTATCCGCATCAATCCAAGGAAGATCGGTCCGTCATGCTGGATCTTATGCAACAGGCTATCCGCTATGCCAAAGGGCAGGTTGCACTGCATATCCCTCCGGATCATCCTGCTTTAACTCTTTTTCAGCAACTCGGATTTAAATCCGAATTATTAGCTTTACGTCTGGATAGCCCCGTTGCAATGGCGGTGGCTTAGCATTTTTGTTGAACCTTCTCTGTTGTCGGCATGGCTGTTGGCTAATGTTCCGGCCGGTATGCCGGAAAATGAAGCTAAAGCCGCATCTCCCTCAACGGATGAGATTAAAAAGGACAAATAATGGTCCAGCGTCGGCTAGGTACTCCCGTCTGTTTACTATGCTCCATCTTATTGCTATCGGCCTGTAAAACGGATGCTCCTGATCGCACGGCAGCATACGAAGGAGAGATTCATGCCTGGCGACAAAAACGTCTCAATGAATTAATGGCGCCGGATAGTTGGTTGGGCCTGGCTGGTCTGTTCTGGTTGGAACCTGGAGTTAATACTTTTGGTAGCGCTGCTGAAAATACAATTGTCCTTCCCGGAGCTGTCCCTGAGCATTTAGGAACCTTTTATCTGCAGGGCGATACCGTGTTGATGGAGCTGACGCCCGGTAACCGGGTAAAGGTGAACGGCCTGGAAGTAGATTCCTATCCCCTGAGTGGACAGGAGGTTGCTCCGGTCGTAGCGTATAAACACCTGAGCTGGACGCTGATCAGCAGGAGTAACAAATTCGGTATTCGTCTTTGGGACAGCGAGCGTCCTGAATTGCAGGATACCGTACACATTGCTAGCTTTCCGCTTGACCCGAAATGGCGGGTAGCTGCTCAATGGATACCTGATTCCAACGGGCATACGGTCACTTACCGTAATGTACTGGATATGGTGATGAATATGGAAACGGAAGGCCGGCTTCGTTTTGAACGAAATGGCCAAAGCTACGAGCTGACGGCTCTCGATGGCGGAGAAGAAGAACTATTTCTCATTTTTGCGGATGCGACTACTGGTGAAACAACTTATGGCGGCGGCCGTTATCTCTATACGCCACGTCCGGACAGTACCGGCACTACCTACCTGGATTTTAACGAAGCTTACAACCCACCCTGCGCTTTTACCAAATTTGCTACCTGCCTGCTACCGCCCGCAGAAAACCGGCTCGGTCTGGCTATTACTGCCGGAGAATTGAGTTACGGAGAGCATTGAGAACGAAGGTAAAGGGATGTTTGGACGATTGGATAAAGGGATGTTTGGATAAAGGGATGTTTGGATAAAGGGATGTTTGGATAAAGGGATGTTTGGATGAAGGGACGATTGGATAAAGGGACGATTGGATAAAGGGATGTTTGGATGAAGGGACGATTGAGACCTTGGGAAGTTTTGAAAACGAGACTTGTTATCCAAACCTCCCAATGTCCAAACGTCCAAACGTCCAAACCTCACCGAATAATCTCACTCAACTTCTCCCACAGATCCCGCTGAAAATTAATGGGCACCAATGACTGATCCGGATTTTCCCCCATGCGAACCACGATCAGATTTTGGCTGGGAATAATGTGTACGAACTGGCTGTTCTTCCCAATGCCGGCATTAGAGATCGGAAGGGGCAGCCGGGATGATACTGCCGGGCAGTTCCAGTTGAATGCCGGGCAGCATATAGGAACCCTGGCCGTTTAACCACCACAGATAACCATAACTTTCGTTGATATCCTGGGAGGGATGGGTCATATTGTTGAAATACTGCAGGTCGGACATAATGGCTTCTTCTTTCCATTTCCCCTTATTCAGATTCAGGAGACCGAAGCGAGCCATGGAGCGGGCCGTACTGAAATAGACATGGTTGTAATCCAGGTAGGTCCAGAAGCCGTCCATACCGATCTTTTGAGTCAGGCGGCTGTGGAAATAATCATCGAAATCCTGTTTGGCAGCGCCTTCGATCACCCGGTCCAGGATCGTGTAAGCCGCATTGTGATAAGCCCAGCGCGTTCCCGGTTCTGCCAGATAGACCAGGCATTCCTTATCAGTGCAGTCACTGTTATTCACCCCGTCGTCCAGGCCGGTCGTCATGGTGAGATGATGTCTTACGGTAATAGCCTCGGCCTGTTCGGCTGTAATATCGGCCCAACCGGTACCCAGATAGGTAGCAGAGCTGTTTTGAATATCGGGATAGCCGTCTTCCTGGGCCAGTCCCACGGTGAAAGCCGTCAGCGTTTTACCCGCAGAAGCCCAGTACCAGTTCGCCTGGCTGTTGAAGTCGGCAGTGCCCAGCAGGTTTTTTCCAAAGTAGGCTTCAATGACGATCCTGCCGTTTTTCAGCACGAGAAACGCTCTGCTTTTTCCGTCTTCCAGAAATTGCAGCAGATCCGGTATTTTGGAGGTGTCCCATCCCAGACTTTCCGGGCTCAAGGTTTCCCAGCCTGATCCGTTATTGGGTGGGAAATATAATTCATCTTCTACCGGGTCGGGGGTAGTCATCTCTGGGTCCTTCCGGCAGGATGTAGCGCTCAGGAGCAGGATAACGGCCAGAAGAAGAAAAGAGCGTGGTGCTGACATAGTGATTGGTCTTTGAGTCATAAGGCTGAAAGTCATAGGTACTAAAATTTACCTCCTGACTATTGGACACTAAAAAAGCCCCAGAGTTTACATGCGCATGAAAATTAAGTGGCGAATTTCTGTATAAATTTGTGGCCGGGCTACTGTGCCGCCCGCTTTCATACCATAATTGGCTATATGAACGTTTGGATCAAAAATTTAAATCGACATACCTTGAGATATCAATTTCCCATCTTCATCACTATACTTGTTGCTTTGACTGCGTGTCGGCAAACCACTTCCGAAGCGCAGGAACAAGCGACCGCAATCACCGGTGATCAGGCCCTTGATGATCTGAATGAGATGATCGTCCAGCATCCGGAAGATCCGACGCTATACGCACATCGCGCTGAAATATATTATGATAAGGAGGGCTACGACGAGGCCATTCAGGATCTGCAAACGGCACTCAGCATGGATTCCACCAATGTGGATTACCACCATCTGCTGGCCGATGTATATATGGATTATTTTCGCTCGCGGCTGGCGTTGCGCACCATGGAGCGGGCGGCTGCGCTTTACCCG
>JAGQXH010000645.1 GCA_020436695.1 Lewinella sp.
TCTCCGACCTTTTGATCAACTTGGCCCAGTATCCGCTTTCTGTTTTGCAGCTCTGCGGCATATTTTGTTGCCAGCAGATCATTCAGTAACTCCTGGCTCTTCAATAATTGTCCGAAAACACTGCCTTTGTAATCCCGGTGTTGTAGTTTATTATCCAAGGAGGAATAATAATCACCGTGTTTGATCTCCAGATAGTTGATCAAGGTACGCTGACCAACGACATCTGCCTTCTCCAAATTTCGGCCTGCAGCGGTTAACTGTTGGTAGTAGGCTTTGCTCAGGCTCCGTTCTCGCAGCACTTTTGCCAGAAATACGTCGCGTTCAAACCCCGTTTGCATCAAATATTGCCAGCTTAAGAAGGTTTCCAGTTGTCCCTTCAAATAAGAAAATACATTACCCAGTGATTTGTTATCGTAAGTACTGCCCGGATGCAGGCTTTGAAATACAAATGCTTTGGTCAAATCCTTTCGGCTGTGATAATCCGGATGGTATAGCAGTAAAAAATCGAGATAACGTTGAGCCCGCTGTCGCCGGGGAAACATATAGCGATGGAAGCGGGAAAAGTCTGCGCATTCTTTAGTCTCCAGAGTGCATAACAGGGTAGTAAAGGCGGTTGGTTGCATGTAAGGGGCATTAATAATGAGGCAGATATAATTTGATCGATTTTGCAAATATAATAAAAGGAAAAATGAAAACAATGAAATATTATAATATTGATAATCAGTTGAATGTGCAGATGATGGAACTTTTTTAATGAAATACAAGAGGAAATATGAGAAAATTGTGGACACATTAACTGTCGAAAAAGTTAGAAATTAGGATCTGAATAAATCCAGAAAAGGAAATCTAAACCTCACTACTAAACCTCTAATCTTATGTCAATCTATTTATTTGATCTGGCCGGGTCCGCCAAATACGAAAGCGGACAACTGAATAAGGATGGACACAGTGTTCAAAATATTACCGCTTTACAATGGAATAAAAGCCAGGAGCAAAAAGGAGCGGTGAAAGACATGAGCACCAAGCGCCTTGAGGACAGTAAGATCTACTCCAAGGTCATCCATATGCATCCCATGTGGACCAGCCAGGGGACCTTAAAAGCCTGGTTCCCCTGGAAACAGGTTCCGGATGTTCCGGTTTTCAAAGCCCAAATTGGATTTATCCAGGGAGCAAGTCACACGGACGGTGTGACATTTTGGGTGTGGGAACACCATAAGGAAAACGGCCGGGAGGTATGGAACCCGATACTAAAAGAGCACAAAAAATATACGGGTGAATTACAGGATATCGAAATAGACCTGGCTAAATTTTCGAGTCAGCAAATGAGTATTGAATTGCGCGTGGATGCCGGTAAATCCTCCGGTCAGGACTGGGCGGTCTGGGTAAATCCGCGAATTGAGGGCATACCGGTAGATGGTTTTATGATCCAATCTATATCGGTGGAGCAATTTCCGGTGCAGCGTTTTGGTAAATATTTTGATTCCAGTGGTAATCGTCTACCCGATCTGTATATCCGGTGGGAAGACCAAAAGGGAAAGAAGTTAGGGACCAGTGAGAAGAAAACGGATTGTGATCCGCGCAGCCGGCCGGTGTTTGCCGGTGACAACATGCCGTTCCGCATCTTGTCCGGGCACCGGTATACTTTGCAGTTGCTGGATTACGACAAGGATGGAAGGATCCGGAAGAATGAGGATGAGGCCATTTCGATTGAATTTCCCGTCAATGTGGGAGATTTGGTGCGGCAGCAGGGCATAAAGTCAACATACCGTTTGATCGATCCGGTTTTTCGGGATGTCATTCTACAACTCAACGTAGCCTACCGTAGCCGGGCGGAACTGGAAGGCCGCTCAGTATATCTGCGTCACGTGATGCCGATCAACCAGGAAATATTGCCTTATAACCCGGAAAGACTGGAGGGGTGTGGCCCGGTAGCAGCAGCCATGCTGATGGGATACTGGCAAACGGAGCTGGGCTATCAGATCATGGACGAAAGGGATCATTTCAACGGGAGGCAACATCCTACTCATACCATTCGGGAATTCTACCGGGTATCGAATTCCAAAAAGTCTCCCGGTAAGAACAATAAGCAAAGTTTTACTGCCAAACGCAATATGAAAGACGGCCTCGGATATTTTGCCAAAAAGGCCAATAACCATCCGGCGAATGCGGGCAAGCCTAAAATTCACGCTGACATCTTGTGGTCTGCCCGCCGGTGGCCGAAGATCAAAGCTGCCTTGCACAAAGAGTTGAGAGACGGCAATCCGGTGATCCTGTTGTTCAAGTCTATACCGGCCTGTTTGAAAAAATACGAAAAGCGAGTAAATGAAACGTTCGCGTTCGCCGACCATTACGTATTGGCCGTCGGCTTCAACGATGATACCCGGGAATACTACATTATAAATGGCTGGGCAGAATTTCCCAACACGGTTACCAGCGGTCCGCATGTACACTACGGAGATCAATACTTTCCACTATGTGTGTGCTCCTACAAAGAAGTTGAAAACTCTAACCCAAGCATTGTTTACCTGAAACGGTAGCTTTTCGGAGTTTGCATTTCGAAGTACACTACAGTAAGATTTATGGAGCGTGTTTGTGTCAAAGCTCAGGTTAACGATCTATTCCCGGAGAAACGAAATCGCATGGTTATCCGATCATATTGGTCGGGAAGCAAACCTTATGTTTCCACCGAAATAAAACTAAATCCATTATTATTTTCGCATTTTATTGATTTTCAACTGATTAAATGTGTAGATCTACAGCAATTATATTTCCGGGGAGTTCAAAAAAGTTTAACAGGATTTTTCATGAAAGATGTGATTCGATTGATCGAACAGGGTGAAACCACGGACGCGATCCGTTTATTTTCGGATCAATTGAAAAGCCAGAAACGGAATGATCTTACCGATGAACTAACGGTAATTTCGGCAAATTTTTATGATATGAAAAGCAAATATCTGGCTAATCTGATCGATTACAAAGAATTCTCGATCGGCAAAAGTCAAACGACTAATGCCTTATTGCAATTGATCAGGAAATTGGAGGGAGGGGCCAGTGGTAGCGTAGAGATCGACACACTACCCAACCGGAAAAATATCGTCAGATGGTTGGCCATCAGTACCCTTTACCTATTGTCATTGCTCCTCCTGTTTTTTTTGATCGGATTGGTGGCAGAAGCCAGGTTTATAGAAGATACAGCTCCGTTTTTCTTTTACTTAACCCCTTTTGTTGCTACCTATTTTTCCAGGGTCGATTTCCAGAATTTAATGATTCTGGCCGGACTTTCTGCGGTAATCTTTTATTTCTTCTTGTGGAATTACCTTCAGGGCGCACCCAATAAGTTGATTTTGTTCATATTTATTTTGATGCTCGGATCAGCGGCATATTATTTCCTTTTGCCGAAGATGCGAAAATCCTAACTCCAGTAAAAAATAAATTATGCATTCAGGTAGACTGATAAGTCTGTTCCTGTTGGGAAATGGTCTGTTTCTCAGTTTAGCCGGTGCTCAATCACCTGCTGATCTTCGTGAACATCATGCTTTTTTTGATCAACAATCTTCCAATTATCAAGATTGGTTGGTAGAAAGTGGCATTGGTCAGGTGTTGAAAGTGGAGCACCTCAAATTGACCAAGGATTCGGTTTTCCTGTATTTGGCCTTTGTGGATAGTGATTTTGACTACCAACTAAATGCGCTGCATGCCCTGCAGGACACCATCCGCAAAAAATCCGTCCATACCCTGGAAGAGAAGTTGTTTTACAAAGCCATTTTCTTCCTGGAAATTCCTAACGACCGGCTGGTCATTCAGTTATTTGACAATTACAACATCGGCAGCAGTGTGCTTTTCTGGCAGGCGATTATGTTTAAAGATGGCAGCGTCTCGGTCCGTGAATCTGGTGCCAAACCAATTCTGAAGATCATCAATATTAGCGGGATATCGATATCCGAGGAGGGCAATCAGGTGCGCGATAACATTTCAGGAGAAGTATCTAAACCACGGCTTTTCGAGGAGATCTATCAGTTTTTTAAGAACAAATACCAGGGGAGTGACTGTGAGGGCTTAACACCAAGGGTACTTTTAAGGGAATCCGGCCGCAGATTGTGGATCCAGGTGGACAACCTGTGTAAAGAAGCATTGTACGAGCAAACCAATAATGTGCTTTGTCGAATACTCAACCGATTGCAGCTTCCATCCTGTAATACTATTCGCCGGGAAAGGTTCCATTTTAAAGTGGACTACGATAAGATTGAACAGGGCGGTGAACTCATCATTGAAATTGACGGCGAATACAGTACGAATACGCTGCTGGGTTACGGTCAGTATCAGAAGATGGATTACCGCTTTATGGACTATTTCCAGGTGTATGCCGATGTGCTGGTGGAAGATTTAAAAAAAGCGATTGGAAACAATCGGCACTAAAAACGATCAAAATGAGCTTTATTCCCCAGTCTTTTTACCATTCTATTTCGCTGTTGCTGCTGTGGTTATGCTGTTTTAGCTATGACTTTGCCGTTGGATATAAGCCGGAAATCAGGAATAGAGAGGCATCCGTAAAAAATCACGCTATTTTTTTTGCCGTAGATAACTACGAGAGCCCGGACATACTTTCATTAAAGAACCCCATCAAGGATGCTAATGAGATCGCCCGGGAACTACGGAAAAATTATGATTTTGATACCCGGATCATTGAAAACCCCACCTTACTCGAAATTGAAGAGGAGATCAAAAACTTAAAGAAGCAGTACCAGTCGAATCGATTGAATTCGGAAGGACAATTGTTGATCTTCTTTTCCGGGCATGGTGAAAAAGATGAGAACATCGGATACTTCCTGCCTAGTGATGCTAACCGGGATAGGCTGCAGGCTACCGCATTTGCTTATCCCCTTTGGCGCAATAAACTGAGTTCCGTCAACTGCAAACACATTCTTGTGGCTATTGACGCCTGCTACAGCGG
>JAGQXH010000646.1 GCA_020436695.1 Lewinella sp.
CCAGCCGATGCGGATGTTCATCGTGATCTTGGAGTCGTATACCGTTTCCGTGTATTCCTGTCCATCTTTTTTACGTTTCACTTGCCGGCTTCGGGTAGAGGTATTCTGATCGGAATCGAATTTTTCGATGGCTAATACCGCGTCGGCATCATACTGCCCGGCAATTCGCTGGATCTCTGACCAGGGTAGGGGCTCGATCATGCGGTCCCCGGCATTGCTGCCGGTCAGTTCTACACTACTGGAGCGGACCTGAAAACGGGGAGTACGGGTCAGGGCATCGGTTACGCCACGCAGGGCATTCTCCCGGCCGCGTTTATCCTGGCCGATATTTTCACCGGTGATCATACCTTCCAGAAAATTGAGGAAACCCTTTCCCGGCTTGCTCCGGTCGATGGTTACAATGGTCTCAATATGAGAGGGTACAGCAAAAGCTGCGGGCTGTAATACATCGATCTTGGTGGTGGTTTTGCAGGAAGATCCGAATAGCAGGATCAGCAGACCGAACAGGGGTATTGTCAGTTTGTTTTTCATGATGGATTTTAGGTGATATATGATGTGAAAATGTAAACTAATTTATTCAAATGCTGTTTCTGGTAAGATGCAGTATGCGCTTGCTCTGCAGCAACAATTGATGACTCCAAAATTAACAAACAAAAATTAAAATCTGATGGCACTTCAAATTGGCGAACAAGCACCTGATTTTATGCTTATCTCTTCTGACAAAGAGCAGGTTTATCTGAGTGATTACAAAGGCAAAAATGTAGTATTGTTATTCTTCCCAATGGCCTTTACCGGCGTATGTACTACGGAACTATGCAGTATGCGGGATAATATTGCTGATTACGAGGGGCTGGATGCGCAAATACTTGCGGTTTCCGTAGATTCACCTTTTACCCTCGCTAAATTCAAGGAAGACCAGCGGCTTAATTTTCCTTTGCTTTCTGATTTTAACAAATCCGCCAGTCAGGATTACGGAGCCTATTACCAGAAATTTGCACTGGGTTTGGAGGGGGTATCCAAACGTTCTGCCTTCGTAATTGATAAAGAGGGGAAGGTTCGCTACGCGGAGGTATTGGATAACGCCGGAGAATTGCCTAATTTTGAAGCTGTGAAGGCAAGTTTGGCCGGGATCTGATCAGTAAGTAAAGCATAAATAGAGAAGTGGGCGTGAATAATTCAATGCACAATCAGTCGGAAAACGAATTTGGGAAGATGCCCCAATTTATTGATCCTATGCATTTATATGCCCATTTTGAGGATATTGATTTCAGTCGCTACGGTAGCCCGGCCGAAGATCCGGAAGAGGATGTCCTGGTGGAAGATGAAGTGGATACCGGCTCGGGTGAAGTGGCTCATTTGCTGGTCTACAACGATGATCACAATACCTTCGACTGGGTGATCGAATGCTTTATGGAGATCCTCCAGCATACGAGTCAGCAGGCCGAACAGCTGGCCTTACTTATTCACCTCAAAGGTAAGGCTACGGTGAAAACGGCTCCGCGAAATATTTTACAACCGAAAAAAGATGCGCTGATCGACCGGGGTTTGAGTGCGGTGATCGAGGGGGAGAAGACCTAAAAAGACGTTCAATAGAGATCTTCAACCACCCCATTTCATGTCTTTCCTAGATAGGGGACTCTAATTCAACGAAAATTATGTTTATCTTACCTTCCTGTATACGACTAAACCGGCCCTTTTCATGGACGTGCTATTTTTTGCATATGCTCAGGATAAAAACGATCCTTTACCTGCCTTAAGAGAAGAAGATGACCGGGTAAATCAATTTTTAACCCCTCGTGCCCTACAGAATCACTTCATTGTACATCGAGATAGCTACACCACACGGGAGAAGATCAAAGAATTCCTGATCCTTTATGCTAATCACCTTTGTATATTTTCCTATAGCGGTCACGCGGGAAAGGATCGCTTATTCCTGGGTACGGATGAGGCTGCAGCCGCAGGATTGGCTCAATTGCTGGGAAGATGTTCCAATTTGAAATTAGTAGTGCTTAACGGCTGTTCCACCAGTGGGCAAGTACAGTTGTTGCTAGAACACGGTATTCGAGTGGTAGTAGCTACCAATGCACCAGTAGGAGACCAAAAAGCCAAAGATTTTGCCATCGCATTTTATCAGGCGCTCAGCCAGGGAGACCAGGTCATGGCTGCATTCGATGCGGGGATCGGGGCAGTAGAGCTGAGTTCCAAAATTGAAAAAATTGACCGCGGGTTCGGGTTTATAGAGGAAAGCCGGCAGGATGAACCTGTTTGGGGCATTTATTATCAGCACAAGGAAGATATTGAGTACAGGCTGTCTGAAGAGAAAAGAAAACCGCAAAACATTAGTTTCCAACCCAACACGCATTTGGTAGCCACCCTGATTACTCAACTGGAAGATTATAGTGAAGACCTTATGATACTTGCGGCCAGAGAGAAAAAGGGAAAGTGGGTGAATCCGGCCAAGAAAAGGGTGGCTATGCTCAACTGTCTTCCCGCACCGGTAGCCGAACATCTCCGAAAACTGATATCTCCTATTTTTGAACCCACTGAAGGGTACGACAAATTGAGCATGCTTCGGCTTAGGCAGATGAGTACCACGTTCATCGTCATGATGGAGCTACTTTCCTTTACGATGTTGGCTCAGCTTTGGGAGTTGTTCTTAAAGGGGCGCCAACTACAAGTTCCCCCCTTATCACGACAGGTGATCAGGACCTTTCTTCAGCGTGGGGGAACAGGCACAAATGGTTACGACTTTATCCAACTCATAGAAGCCGTTAAAAAGATATTTGCATCGGATACATCCTCTACTGGCGTGGATTTTTTCGTGCCGGAGTTACAACAGATCGATACGCTTACCCGGGAAGATGACGTCTTCCTGTCGTCGCATTTTTTTTTAACTACCTTGTATCAAAGACTTGAAGCAGAAGCCATTTTCGAGGATGAAGTGCCGGAACTCTGCATGCAGGCGGAGGAAGCGCTGAGTACCATCTTTGCCGAACTGAACTTTATAGCGCGTTATACCCTGGCTTCGATCAGCGATATCGATATTCAAAAATACCGGCATACTCCGACACCTTCTTTCCGGCACAATATCGTTAGATTGATCGATCTGTTAGGAGGACTGGATCGCTCCGATCTGGTGTTGGAACGATTTACCGATAACCGTTCTATTCTTCTGGTCAAAGAAGAAGGTTCCGGCGGACAATTTGCAGAACTAAATCTCTCTCCATTTATCATTGATAAAAATGCGTTTGAACAGGAGGAAGTGAGCCAGGAGGTTTCGGACATCTATTTTTTCAAGCATTTTGATCCCCATAGAAACGATTATGTATTTTATCGTGTGTACAAACCGGAAGAGACATTAAGGGCTTCCGCTCAGGAATATCCTATTGTTTTTGAGCAACTCAATGCCTTTTATGAATTGTTGGATCTACATCAAAAGGCTGATCGCTCGAACTTATCATGAGAAGTCCGTTTAAATTCCTCAACGCTTTTACCAGAAATGACCATGCGGCATTCTTTGCCCGGGAGGAAGAAGTGCAGCGCTTGTATGAGATGATCAGCAAGAATCGGTTGATCATGATCTACGGACCTTCAGGTAGTGGAAAAACCAGCCTGGTGCAGTGCGGCTTGTCCGCTCGCTTTGATGTTACCGACTGGTATCCACTATTCATCCGTAGAAAGGAGGACATTAATTTGTCTCTGCAATACGCCCTGATCCAGGCGTTGGATGGGAGGGGAGGAGCTGATATTGCCGAATCCGTTGAAGACATTTACGCTACTTATCTGCGACCGGCCTTTTTGATTTTCGATCAGTTGGAGGAATTATTGATCCTGGGCTCCGAGGAAGAACAGCAGCAATTTTTTCGGTCTATGGCCGCATTATTACAGGCGGAACTACCCTGTCGCATCATATTCATCTTTCGGGAAGATTATCTGGCCCATCTGTATCGTTTTGAGCGGATCATCCCCAGCTTGTTCAACCGTCGGTTGCGGGTTGAGCAAATGAACAGAACGCAGATCGAAGAAGTCATCACCCGATCCTGCGCACTGTTCAATATGAAATTGCAACCGGAAGAGGAAGTCATTACGCAGATCACTGACCGGTTATTGGCCGGCAATCAAAGTCTCGGACTTCCCTATCTGCAAGTTTATCTGGATCGGCTTTATAGAACTGTTTTTCAAAAAACTTATCAACGGGAGCGTAAAGGAGAAGAATTGCCTTTGCTGGAGATCAGTCAGGATGAAATTGAAGCGCTGGGTGTGATAGATGAGGTAATGGAGCAATTTCTTTTGGAACAGCAAAAAAGTGTACAGTCAACTTTGGAAAGGAGCTATACCGCTTTACCGGACGACTTTACCGCCGATGTGCTAGATCGTTTTGTATCTTTTGAAGGGACGAAGCAGCCGGTGCCTTTTTACGAAAAGGTGGACGGGATAGCCTTTGGTTTGGATCTTTTTGACAGCCTGCTTCGTCAATTTCCCAAAGCAGCTCTGGTCAGTTGTCTGGAATTACTCGAACGGAGCCGGGTACTGGTTAAGAAGGATAATGTACTGGAAATTGCCCACGATAGTCTGGCCCTACTGATAAATGACAACCGGACCACCCAGCAGAAACAGCTCAATCGGGTGCGGCAACGGATCAGCAATGCCTATCAGGAATTTCTGATCAGTCATAGTTTGTTGGGAAAGGCCCCTCTTCGAACCATCGAACCTTTTTTGGAACAATTAGAACCGGAATTGGAATCCGGCCCACTGGCTTTTGTCCGGGATAGCATAGCTGCAGTTGAGCAGGCTGAACGGCAGGAATTGGAGCAGGAGCGAAAAAAACGGGTCCGCAACCGGAATCTGGCGATTATCGGTTTTACTTTGCTGGCAGTCACCACAGTTGCAAGTCTGGTGGCTTTTGTACAATGGAAAAGGGTCGAACAGGACAAGCGGGAAGT
>JAGQXH010000647.1 GCA_020436695.1 Lewinella sp.
ACCAAATACGGCTGCGGGATCGCGCAATGCGGGGCTTGTACGGTACACCTGGGCGATGTGGCGATGCGCTCCTGCATGTTGCCGGTGTCGCAGGTGGGTAACCAGAAAGTGACGACGATTGAAGGACTCTCCGCAGACGGTGGTCATCCGGTGCAGCAAGCCTGGCTGGCGCACGATGTGGCCCAATGCGGTTATTGCCAATCCGGACAAATCATGAATGCCGCAGCCCTACTGAAGGCCAATCCGAATCCGGACGATGCCGCAATCGAAGCGGCGATGAACGGCAATATTTGCCGCTGCGGCACCTATGTACGGATCAAAGCGGCTATTAAGACCGCAGCCAATTCGTAGGTGCCGGTTGGCCAGTTACCGCTTGGTTAGGCAAGGGCTAAAATGCACTGCGATAACATAAAAGGTTGACATTAGGTACATCGACATCGTTTGAAGTTCCGTGTATCAGATTTAATTGTAAATCATTATAACCGGCAATCGCAAGATCTCCATCTCTTAAAACCCTTATCCCAAATTCAAAACCCATTATTATGACTTTTATAAAAACGCAACATAACCGTCGCTCTTTCCTTAAAGTAACGGCAGCTGCCGGAGGCGGTATGCTGATCGGATTCAACTGGCTGACAAGTTGCACACCTGCCGTTGAAGAAGGTGTGGCGATCCCCAACGAGTGGTTTGATATTAACGGCTACATCAAGATCGGAGATACGGGCCTGGTCACTATCTATTCTCCCAATCCCGAGATCGGCCAGAACGTAATGACGTCCATGCCGATGATCGTGGCGGAAGAATTGGATGTGCCCTGGGAGAACGTAGTCGTTGAGCAGGGGATGTTGGATGAAGATTCGTTCGATAACCCGCAGTTTGCCGGGGGGAGTTTATCCATTATGTTGAGTTGGGATGCGCTCCGTATGGCCGGTGCTGCGGGCAGAAGGATGTTGCTGGAGGCAGCTGCCAAGGAATGGGGGGTAGCGGTCTCGGATCTGACGGCCAGTGAGGGAATGATCAAGGAAGTGAACGGCACCAGGAGCATCGATTACGGCGCAATTGCGTCCAGGGCAGTGGGCATCGAAGTGCCGGAGGAACTTGAACTGAAAGATCCCAAGGATTTCAAACTCATCGGTACTTTCCAGAAAAATGTGGAGGGCCCGAAGGTCGTTACCGGAAAACCGCTTTTCGGCCTGGATTTTAAGCGGGAAGGGATGTTGTACGCCATGATCGAACATCCGCCGGCCTTTGGTATGAAAGTAACTGATTTTAATCAGGATGAGATCAAAGGCATGGATGGGGTCACCGACGCTTTTATTATCGATACCGCCTACGCCGATGAAGGCCGATTTGATACCAATGCCTTCAACCAACTGATCGCCATTGTGGGTAATTCAACCTGGCAGTTAATGCAGGCAAAAAAGGCCATCAAAGCCAATTGGGAAACGGTAAGCCCACTGGAAAATACCGGAAGTCACGCAGCGAGTCTGGCCAGAGATATTGAGGCGGGCACCACGCAGGAAGAAAGAACCGACGGAGATCCGGAAGCTGCTTTTGCCGGGGCGGCCAAAATAATCGAGCGGACGTATACGGCGCCCATTATTCCCCACAATACGCTGGAACCGATGAACTTCTTTGCCCACGTTACGGCCGATAAGGCTGAACTCATCGGTCCTACGCAGACGCCCAACAACTTAAAAGAATCAACGGCTAAAATGCTGGGCATACCTCCCGAAAATGTTAGTGTTGCCATGACCCGCATCGGCGGCGGATTCGGCAGAAGACTCTATACCCATTACGGACTGGAAGCGGCCGCTATCTCGAAGCAGGCCGGCGCTCCGGTCAAACTGGTTTACACCCGGGAGGATGACATGACCCAGGGCACTTACCGTCCGGCGTACCGGTCGACCTATAAGGCCGGTCTGGATGAGAACAATAACCTGATCGCCTTTTCCGTCAAGGGGGTTGGCTTTCGCGAGGGGCCGGTTTTTCCCAATCGTTTTCCCGCCGGTGCTATTGATAATTATCACGCCATTAAGCGCGTATCTCCGTCGAATATTTCCTTCGGTGCCTGGAGAGCTCCGCGATCCCATTTCACGGCCGGAGCTGAGCAGTCATTTTTAGACGAAGTAGCTGAAGCGGCCGGTAAGGATCCGATCGAACTGCGGTTGGAACTCTTTGAGCGGGCTAAAAACAATCCGGTAGGAGAGAAGTATGAGTACGATGCAGACCGTTATGCCGGGGTGCTGAAGATGGTTAAAGAAAAAGCCGACTGGGGCGAAGAAAAACCCGGGATCCATCGCGGCGTTGCGGCCTATTTCTGTCACAATTCCTACGTGGCCCAGGTGATGGACCTTGCTATGGAAAACGGTCGGCCCAAAGTGAAAAAAGTATGGTGTGCGGTGGATTGCGGAATTGTGATCAATAAAGAAGGCGCCACCAACATCATTCAGGGTGGGGTGGTAGACGGTATTGGGCATGCGCTGTACAGTGAACTGAAATTTGAGAACGGCGTACCTGCCAGCAATAATTTCAATAGTTATCAACTGATCCGGCACAGTCAGGCTCCGGAAGAAATTGAGGTTTTCTTTGTAGAGAACGATATTTCTCCCACTGGTTTGGGTGAGCCCGGTTTACCGCCGGCTGTAGCTGCTCTGGCGAATGCTATGTACAAAGCCACGGGACAGCGCTACTATCACCAGCCATTTTCTACTTCTAATCAGGAGCAGGAAACCGAGGCTTTGAAGGGTTGACTGGTTGATATGTAAAGTAATACAATGGCCACCGTTATTGCTCACAATGCTCATGTAGGATGAAAAATCAGCTTTCGGAACGAAGAGTATCCAATACCTTTCTCATCCCTTCTTCAAAGGTATTTTCACCGATATCAATAGACAAGTGCTCTTTCAACCGATGAACAATATTGGGCAGATTGTGCTCCAGGTCCTTATAGCGAAGTAATTCTTCCTGCAGATCAGTGATGTTCCTACCCTTGCTCAGTCTTCGCTGAATGGAATCGGAAATATCTTTGATCTCTGCTTCGATAGTATCAAATGCATCATCAACAAAGCTCCGGCTGAAGAAAGCCCGGTCTTCAAATACGGCAATGTATTTTTTGTTGGATAGTTTTTCCGCATAGAATGTACTCATGCTTTCATGTGCGACCCAGACGGATAACAGACTCCGGCTGGATACCAGGCTAATTGTAGCCCGACTTTCGAGTATACTTCGTTGGATAAAGGCTTGTATACTCTCGCCGGCCATTAGATGGGAATCATCCTGAATGACGGTAAAACCCGCTTGTTCTAAATAAATGCGAATCTTGCGGGCAAGTACCTGATCCTGACGGCTGTAAGAAAGAAAAAGTACATCACCAGTTTGTGTTGTAGGATGAACTGAGTCGGATTTCGCAGTGATTTTATTACCCGGAGCTGAGCTGAAATCACCTGGGATCGACTCATACTCATCCATGATATACATTAGTGAATGATTGATACTGTTGATCTGAATATTGTAGGCTTCATTTGAGGTGAGACCATTCCTTTTAGCGGATGCCTGAGCGTTGTATCTCGCTGATAAAATGATCAGATCGTTGTGAAGTTCATTTTGGCCGTTTTTTTCTGTGGCGTCCAACAATTGCTTGATCACTTCAGCAATCTTTCCGTCTGCAATCAGTTGCTTGAGGTATGTTTTATGATCCATGAACAGTGTGTCTTCCGTTGGTTTATGCGATCGTTTAAAGGTCCGGTTTGGCTTTGAGGAATACACAAGTCCGGCTACCTTTCAGGCAAGAAAATAATTTTTATGGATATATTCAGCATGCAGCATTTTTTTTCGCCAATCAACACCGAACTACCTTTATTTTCTTTATTGGCTGTTATTCCTCCGCAATGCGATGATTTTGCTACTACATCAATTCCTCCAACACTTCCATCATCTTGTTCACATCTTCCTTAGTGTTGAATAAATGCAGCGAAAAGCGCAGTGCATTATATTTAGGCAGCAACTTGATGATCACATTCTGCTCCCGCATTTTCTCGAAGATCGTTCGGTTGGAAATGCCTTCATCCAGCAGTACACTGACGATACCGGTGTTCAGTGCCGGGTGAGTAGAACTGATCAGTCGAAGCCCTTTCTTTTCCTGCAAGCGTTCTGCGCAATAGCCGGCCAGTGAACGGCAGCGTTCTTCGATCTTTTCCAAACCTATCGTTTGTTGCAGGTCCAGGCTTTCACCCAGCCCGATGATGGTGGCCACATTACGGGTGCCGGATGCGGCCGAATAAGCATTATAACTGCCACGGGTAAAGACGGGCTGTATCCGTTCCTGCACCGCTTTCCTGATGTAAAGAAAACCCGTCTCTTTTGGTCCCATCAGCCATTTGTGACCACTGGAAGCGTAGAGGTCGACGCCAAGTTGCTCCACATCTACTTTGATCTGTCCCGGCGCCTGGGCACCATCGGCGATCAGTAATATATTCTTCGGCCGGGTCAGGGCTGCGATGGCAGCAAAAGGCATTCGCATACCGGTGATGGTAGATACATGGCTCAGCATAACCACTTTGGTACGTTCGCCGATGGCATTTTTGATCAGTTCAACGATCTGTTCCGGACTTTCGGCCGGTAGAGGCATTTCTACTTTTTTTACTATTGCTCCCTTCGTTTCGGTCAGATAGAACAGGCCATTTTCACCGCCGCCGTGCTCATGATCAGTTGTAAGTATTTCATCTCCGGGTTGGAGATCGAGGCAACTGCCCACCAGGTTGATCCCTTCGGTGGTGTTGCGGGTGAGAATGATCTCCTCTTTGGTGGCTCCGATGAAGTCGGCTACTTTACTGCGCACGGCTTCCATGCGATTGCCCAGGCCGCCCCAGTTATTCACCACCGGATTACTCTCCAGTTCGTGCATAGCGGTGCTGACCTGATCCACCACCTGGCGGGTGGC
>JAGQXH010000648.1 GCA_020436695.1 Lewinella sp.
CCCATGAATGGCCAGGCGTCTCTGATAATGCCGAATGCTTTGCACGGGCAGATCCGGATATTTTTCCTCGATCCGCTGTACCAGATAGGGTACTCCCCACTGGGGATGAAGGTGTTTAAGCAAGCGAATCAGGCGGAACACCTTGTCGTGTTGTGCTTCAACTTTACGGCCACAACGACCATAATTAGGCAATAATCCAGAGGAACCCAGGGTCTGGTAACGATGGCATAGGCTGCGGATGGTGTTATAACTCATCCCATATTGCCTGGCCAGAGCCGCATAGCTCATACCAGTCTGCCAATCCAATACGATCTTTTGCCGTACAGCGGCCTCTTTGGCTTGACCCATAATTACTGTTAATCTGATGATATGTCAAAGAACGTAATCTTTCAAAACTTTATGGCGCGTCCATTCATTAAAACTTTATGGCGCCCCGCAGCACCCCAACACATGAGCACATCAACACATGAGCACCTCTTCAAAGCAATTCCCGGGCATTCGCAACGGTCTGTACGGGGAGCTTACACACCTTATTCCGGCATACATAGATATAGGTTTCGCCGGCTACCAGTTTGTTTTCCAGCAGGTCAAGTGAACCTTCTGTGGCACCCCCCAGGTATATAGCTTGTGGGAAATAGCTTTGTTGCATGCCTGCCTGTAAGTTTTCGTAGTCCGGGCCCACGATCGCCACTTCATACATGGGATAGGCCATTTCCAGATACAGTTGATTCCAGTTGGAATAATAATCCGCTGATTTTCCCTCTAGCGCCTCGGGCAGGATCTGGTGCATCATCCTTTCGGCGATCTCCATGTATGGGGCTTCGTAAAAGTAGTGCCCCAGTTGATACAATGCACGGGCCATCGCCGAATTGGAGGCCGGGATGACATTATCGTTTAACTCGGTTTTTCTCACCAGTAGAGGCGGATCGAGATCGGAAGTATAGTAGAAAAAACCAGTAGTAGTATCCCGGAAATGAGCAATGGTATAATCCGCCAGCCCCCGGGCTTTATGGAGCCATTCTTCATCGAAAGTGATCTCATACAGGGCCGTAAAGGCAGCCATGGTATGGGCGTAATCATCCAGGAAGGCATTAATGGCGGCTTTCCCATCCTTGAAGTTGCGATCCAGACGAAAATCGTCATGCATCATGGAAGTGCTTAGAAAGTATCCGTTGTGGAGGGCTGCCTGCCGGTACGCTTCTACACCGCTTGCCCGGAATGCATCCGTATAGGCGATCAGCATAAGTGCATTCCAGCTGGTGAGCATCTTGTCGTCCAGACCCGGCCGGGGGCGTTCCTCCCGTGCTGCCATTAGCTTCTGTTTTATCGATTGGAGCATTGCCGGTACCTGATCGGAGGATAAACCGAGTGCAGCTGCTATTTCTTCCGGTTTTTGCTCCATACGCAGGATGTTTTTTCCATCCTCCCAATTACCTCCGGTAGAGATCAGATAATATTTTTTGGCAAAAAGAGATGCTTCCGGCGAAAGTAAAGAGTCGATCTCCATCTGTGACCACACATAGTATTTTCCTTCTTCTCCTTCACTATCGGCATCAAGAGAGGAGTAAAAGCCGTAGTTTGCATCGGAAAGTTCCCGTTTGACAAAGTCCAGGGTCTCTTCCATCACACGGAGATAATCCCCATCTCCGGTA
Organism: Lewinella sp.; assembly: GCA_020436695.1. GTDB lineage: Bacteria > Bacteroidota > Bacteroidia > Chitinophagales > Saprospiraceae > Flavilitoribacter. Next base: position 1,653 of record JAGQXH010000648.1, read on the forward strand.
ACCTGATAGACTTTCGCCAGCAGACTTACCAGTTGAGCATTATCGTAAAGCATTTTCTCAAAATGGGGTACCCGCCATTTACTATCGGTCGCATAACGGGCAAAACCACCACCCACCTGATCGTAAATGCCTCCCCGGATCATATTATCCAAGGTGAGCCGGACTGCTTCCAGCGCCTCATCATCTCCGGTGCGCTGATAGTATTGTAGTAGCCAGGCGTAATTATTGGGCATGGGAAACTTCTGAACCCCTTTCCGCCCACCGTAGGTATAGTCGAAGCTTTCGAGGAAACTGGCTACCGGCCCGGCCGCCGCTTCCGTGCCGAATTCATCCCGACGGCTTACCGGCTCAATCTCTTCCAGGCTACGCAATCCTTCCGTCATTCGGGTAGCATAGTCCTCCATTTTTTCCGGGGATTCCGTTCTGGTTTTAATAAAGTACTCCAGAATTTCAATCCAGTTCTTGCGTGGGAAATAGGTGCCGGCCCATACGGGGCGACCGTCCGGAAGGGCAAAGGCATTTAGCGGCCAACCGCAGCTGTTGTCGGATGCCATCTGACAGGCAGTCATATAAACGCCGTCGATATCGGGTCGTTCTTCCCGGTCTACCTTGATGCTCACGAAATGATCGTTCATGATCCGGGCCACCGTGGTATCTTCGAAAGATTCCCGTTCCATGACATGACACCAGTGGCAGGCCGCGTATCCAATGCTGATGAGCAACATTTTATTTTCCTCACGTGCTTTGTTAAGGGCTTCTTCCCCCCAGGGATACCAGTTGACGGGGTTATGCGCATGTTGCAACAGATAGGGGCTATTGGTATGAATGAGTTGATTGGTGTAAGCGTGTTCATTGGAAGTGCCGTTACCGGAACAGGCACTGATGATGATTAGAAAACCTAGATATAGGATCGGATAGTTTCTCATAATTGAAAATTATACGGTGAATAGCCGAAGGGCTGGTTTCATCTCCCCGTTCGAATAAATTTCCGATGCGTATCCCGCTGATTAAAATATTCCAGATAATTACCGCTTTCGATCAGCGGCAGGTGATCGGTATCGAGTATATACAAATAGATCCAGCAGGATAGTAGTTGGCCCTTATGTTGAGCAGGTACCAGTGTACGGGTATATTCCGCCGGAATTTCAGGGGTAGCGATCACCCCTTCGTAGCGGTCCAGGGTAGGAAATACTTCTTCCGGTGATTGTATTTTATATACCTGTCCGGTGATCATACTTTGTTCTTCGGGATCATATACTGCGCCGGGATAACTTCCGAGATCGTATAATCTCCCGGGTAGAAAGGCCGAACCCCGCGAAACAGCTCTGGCGTGCAGAAAACGGGCCATTACCGAATCGGTGTGCTGCATGAGTGTACCGTACACAAACAAGTGTCTTTCCATGGCACAAAGGTATACAATCCGGCGTCGAATTCGTTGTCGAAAATGGGGCAAAGAAGGATCGCAATTAGATTACAGGAAAATTACCTGGCATATGAAAAAGCAAGCTAAGGACGAATGGGCGAAGTGGCTAACCTTTCAACATTTTAGCAATGATCTCTTTACACAGACGGGCACTCACCATAGCGGTCATATTGTGAAAATCCCGGCTGGGATTGTATTCCACGATATCGGCCCCGATGAGTGGTACGTTGATCTGACCAAGAATGCCCAGGATATCCCGTACATTCATGCCGCCGGGCTCGTAATGGGATACCCCCGGAGCATAAGCCGGATCGAGTACATCCAGATCGATGGAAAGGTAAAGTGGGCCCTCCAACGGGAGCTTTTTACCTGGTTTCCAATCTTTCATCTCAATGATGTCCACGCCAAACCGTTTGGCCTGTTCCCGCTGATGATCGTTCAGGGTGCGGTTCCCCACCTGGATCAGCCTTTTGGCGAGCCCTTCTTCCATAATGCGGGCAAAGGTGGAAGCATGAGAGTAGGGATTCTCGTCGAAATTATCGTAAAGATCGCCGTGGGCATCCAGTTGCAGAATAGTCAGCCAGTCGAAATAGCGGCTATGCCCTTTCACCAGTTGGTAGGTAATGGAGTGGTCACCGCCCAATGACACCATCATGCCGCCCCGGGCCAATATATTTTCGGTGTGCTGGTGAATATCGGCGTAGCTGGTCAGCGGCATATCTCCCAATTCGGATACGGGGGCATCCAACAGATTGGTACCGTCTTCAGCGTAATAGTTAGTTGATTCTGAATGGTAGGCTTCCCGAATGATTTTCGGGCCTTCTGCCGCTCCTTTCAGATAGGAAGAATTATCATCAAACGGTACCCCGACAATGGCTACCGAATCAGGTATTAGTGATTTTACTCTATCCTGAAAATCGCTCATAGGCTGCGGAGATTTTCAGCTTTTGTTTGGGTGAATAAAAAGCAATTATTTCTGATCAATGACCAGGTCTTGAGCACAAATGTATAAAATTAATTGAAACCGCATGCGGGAAAGAAAAAGCCGGACCGGGCAAATTTGGTAATTCTTAAAATTTTATTTCCGGAACTTTTTTGGAAGTATTAGTTGTTGGATGCATTGTTAATCCAATTTTAATTATGTCTTAAATGTCACAAAGCGACATGGCTTTGGTTAGGAAATTTATATCTTAAACGCAAATTAGGTTATCCGTTGTAGGCCGGATCATACTCTGGAGCCAGTCCGGGATACACACAAAGTATCTGTCTGAGGTGCTCTCCCCCGATGATTGCCGCTCTACTCACCGGAAAGCCGCAAAATCCAAAACAATAATGAACTGGAGAAGACTAAATGGTCAACGCATCGCCCTACCGCTCAAAGAAGCCGTAGAGGAAGCTATCGTGCGGGAAACCAATTTGGGGCACAAGCTGAAGGTTTGTATCGGTTCGGATTCGCAGGTGAGGGGAGGAGAGATCGAATTTGCCACCGTGATCGTATTTCTGCGGGAGAAAAAGGGCGGTTTTATGTTCATCAGCAACGCTAAGTTGCAGCAAAAGATGACCATCCGCGAGCGCATGATCTCCGAAGTAGCCCGCTCAGTGGAAGTGGCCTACAGTCTATGCGATCTGCTGGATGCCTACAATGTAGAGTTGGAAGTACACGCCGACATCAATACCGATCCGCATTTCCAATCCAATCTGGCGCTGAAGGAAGCTATGGGGTATATTCTGGGGATGGGCTTTGTCTTCAAGGCCAAACCGGATGCATTCGCTAGTTCTTCCTGCGCGGACAAGATGGTATAAATACGGCCGCCCCTCGACTCCGCTTAGGGCAATGCCCCGAGCGGAGTCGAGGG
>JAGQXH010000649.1 GCA_020436695.1 Lewinella sp.
CTTTATGGGCCTGGGGGCCGTGATCGCTTCGGCTCTCCCTTATATTTTTACCAATGTTTTCGGTATCAGTAATATCGCCTCGGAAGGAGAGATACCCGCTTCTGTGAAATGGTCTTTTTATGTAGGAGGGATCGCCTATTTTTCGGCCGTGATGTGGACCGTTTTTAATTCACATGAATATCCGCCGGATGATATTAATAAGCTAAAAGCTGAAAACGCTGAGAAGGGGATTTGGGAAGGTCTGGTAGAATCCTTTGTCGGTATTTTTCACATGCCGAAAACAATGGTGCAACTGGCCTTCGTGCAGTTCTTTTCCTGGTTTGCGTTGTTCGCTATGTGGATCTATACTACCTCAGCGGTTACCAGCCATGTATATGGTACTACCGATACGACTTCGGCCTTGTATAATGAAGGTGCCGACTGGGTGGGGATCTGCTTCGCGGTATATAATGGCGTGGCTGCATTAGTGGCATTTCTATTGCCTCTTCTGGCTAAAAATACCAACCGTAGAATTACTCACCTGATCGCACTGTGCCTGGGCGGTATTGGGCTGATCTCTGTCTATTTTATTACGAATCCTGACCTGCTACTGGTCTCCATGATCGGTGTAGGCATTGCCTGGGCGAGCATCCTTTCAGTACCTTATGCCATTCTGTCCAGCAGATTACCGGCAAATAAGATGGGATATTATATGGGCGTATTCAATTTCTTCATTGTGATCCCGCAAATTGTGGCTGCCGGTATACTGGGCTTTATCCTAAAACAGTTTTTCAACAATGTCTCCATCTATGCCCTGATTATCGGTGGTTGTTCCCTGATCCTGGCCGGATTACTTACCTTGGGTGTGCAGGATGATGAAGCCTGATCCCGGTCAGAAAAAGGCCGTGATTTAACAACTCGTTGTACGGGCGCAATGTTGTAAATATATAGCTTGCAGCGGAAGAATAATGAACTATGATACCATAATGACCCTGGCCGCTTCCCTGGGTTTGGGCCTGTTGGTAGGCCTGCAGCGGGAATTCTCCGGTCATCCGATCGCCGGGATGCGTACCTTTACCCTGATCACCCTGTTCGGTACCATTTTGGGGTTTACCGCGCAACAAACAGGGTTCTACTGGGTGGCAGTAGCGGGTTTGTTGGGGATAACGGTGATCATGGTGATGGGTAATTTCCTGAAGTTTCGGATCGGGAATGTAGATGTGGGACAAACTACGGAAATTGCCGGCTTGTTGATGTTTGCCGTAGGGTTTTATCTGGTGGAAGGTAGCCTTGCCGTTGGCGTTATTGCCGGTGCTGTTACGGCCGTATTATTACAACTAAAAGGAACTTTCGGGGAGTTTGTGAAGCGTCTTGCACCCAAGGACATCAAGGCGATCATGCAGTTGGTAGCCATTACGCTTATTATCCTACCTATACTTCCCGATGAAGAATTTGGTCCTTACCATGTGCTTAACCCGCGCGAGATCTGGCTCATGGTAGCACTGATCGTGGGCCTTGGACTGATCGGGTATTTCCTGTATAAATGGCTGGGCAAAAATGCTGGCACCCTGAGTAACGGTATTTTAGGAGGCTTAATTTCATCAACGGCCACTACCGTTACCTATTCCAATCGTTCAAAAGAAGCGGAAGGTCTTGGACGTGCGGCCGCATTGATCGTCTTGTTGGCCAGTACGGTAGCGATCGTGCGAGTGCTGGTGGAGGTGGCCATCGTCAGCCCGCAGTATCTGGGGCGGATAGCTCCACCTATACTGGTGGTATTGGCCGCAATGGCCGTACTCTGTATTGGTTTGTTTTTGCTGAATCGTCGTCAGGAAAAAGAAATGAAGGAGATGCCCGAGCCCGATAACCCGGCCCAGATGAAAACAGCTTTGATCTTCGGCGCACTCTATGCGCTTATATTGCTGGGTGTGGCGGTTGCTAAAGACTATTTCGGCCAGGGCGGACTCCTGGTCGTATCTATCATCAGTGGTTTTACGGATGTAGATGCCATTACGCTTTCACTGGCCAATACGCTCAACCGGGGTGATATAGAAGTGCATAATGCCTGGAAATACATATTGATCGCCACGTTTTCCAATCTGCTTTTCAAAGGAGGTATGGTGGCCAGTATGGGCTCGCCCAAAATGAAACGCCTCATCCTGCCGGCTTTTGGTGTGATCATATTCTTCGGCCTGCTTGTTATCTGGTGGTGGCCGTCCTGATGAGATCGCTTTGCTAACTCATTAACACGTTCTTATAGTATACGGGAAGAACTAAACAATTCGACGGTGAGTATGTATTCATATAATGTTATTGCTCATTTCACTGTGTTTCTAGAACGGCCGTTGTATTGATATGGCCGCTTGGTACAGAAAATTAAGTTAAACATGTCTGTAGAATCACAAACCGATCTCCAGGGCTTGCAGGCTGCCGGAGAAGCGGTTGCCGTCACCTTGCGCAAAATGCGGGAGTATGCCAGAGTTGGGATGTCAACACTGGAACTTGATCAGTACGGTGCAGCTATATTAGCTGCTTTCGGTGCAAATCCGGCTCCCAAAAAAGACTATGGATTTCCGGGAATGGCCTGTATCAGTATCAATAATGAAGTTTGCCACGGTATTCCTTCCTCAGAGACGATCCTACAGGAAGGGGATCTGGTCAATATTGATGTATCTGCAGAGTTAAATGGGTTTTATGCTGACAATGGTGGTTCGTTTGTGTTGGGAAATGATCACCGGAACCTGCAACCCTTAGTGGATGCTTCCCGTGAGATCCTGCAACTGGCTGTGAAAAAGGTACGTAGCAGGATGAAGATCTCGGATTTGGGAGGATACATCGAAGGAGAAGCCAAGAAACGTGGTTACCGGGTGATAAAGAACATATGCGGCCATGGGGTAGGGCGTAAATTACACGAAGCCCCCCGGGAAATACCCTGCTACCGGGACCGCTTGAACCGGGAGCGCTTTAGAAAGAACACTGTGATCGCTCTGGAAACTTTTATCTCCACCCGCGCGCGTTATGTACAGGAAGCACCGGATGGCTGGACGTTGCGTACGGATGATGGCAGTTTTGTTGCACAACATGAACACACTCTGATCGTTAGAGACGGCGAACCGATCATATTGACGCAGGCTAATGGGATATGATTGCAAAGTGCCGTTCATGTACTTGTTATCTCTGTAATCCTGATAATACGACACCCCAAAGCTCAATATCCCTTGATGGCTTCCGAAATATTCATAATGTGATCACCGGTGCGTTCCAGTGAGGAAAATAGATTGTTGTAAATGAGTGAACTATTTATATTATAGTTTGGATCCGACTGGTATTTCTGATCTTCGCTCCGCATCAGGTCGCGTTGTGCGTTGATCTTTTTCTCCGTGAAGATAGCCGGTGCAATATCAATCTGGTTATATTCAGGTAAGGAGAGGTTGCGGTTAAGTATGGCAAAAGCCTCATCGACCAGATCGAACATCTCCCGCAGCCGGTCGCGTTGCTGTTGATTGAACCAGATCTTCTCCTCCACTTTGCGCTCAATGGTTTTTGACATTTGAAAGAAGTTATCGCCGATCTGCTCCAGATCACTACAAATGCCGAGGATAGTGCGGATATGCACCGAAGTGCGGGTGGATATCTCTTCTGAAGAGAGCTTTTCCACATAGGCGCCCAACTCTTCTTCCACCCGGTCGTTGATCTCTTCGTATTTGGCGATCCTTTCCATAAGTTCTTTCTGCTCTTCGGTTTCCGTGGAAAAGAGCAGCTGGCGGGTAAATCCGGACATCCGGCTGGTAATACTTCCGTAGCGGGCCAGTTCTTTCTGTGCTTCAACAATAGATAATTCAGGGGTTTTTAGCAGGGAATTTATATAAGCCAACCGGTAGTTTTGATCACTTTCGCCCCGGGAAGGTACAGTTTTGGTGGCCAGCTTGATCAGCCAGGGCACAAATCCAATGAGCAGTAAGGCATTGGTGAGATTGAACAGAGAATGAAAGGCGGCAAGCGTGATCACATCGGCCGAAGCCCTGGGCAGCAGTTGCTCAAAATTGCTTTGTACCCAGTTTTCCAGATGGGGTACAACATAGGGGAGCAGCAAAAGCATCCAGGTGATGCCCGTTAGATTAAAAAGCGAATGGATGCGGGCCGAACGTTTGGCGTGGACATTGCCCACCAGTGAAGCGATCTCTGCGGTAACCGTAGTACCCAGGTTTTCTCCCAGGATCATGGCGGCCGCGATATCCAGCGTGATCCAGCCTTTGGCCAACATAACGATCGTCAGGGCCATTGCTGCACTAGATGACTGTATGAGCCCAGCGATCAAAGCTCCCACGATCAGAAACAATACGGAGGAGATGAATCCGTATTGTGAATAGGCTGACAGCGAGGACAGTATCCTGGGATAATCATTGAGGTCAGGAAAGGAAGAAGACAGAAAGTCCAAACCGAGGAACAGCAGGGCGAAACCAATGAGGAATTCCCCCCAGTAACTCAGGCGGTGTCTTTTAAGAAAAAAAAGCGGCAACCCAAGGGCAATAAGCGGTAAGGAATAGTCTGCAAAACTAAATTTACCAATGTCCAGCGCTACCAGCCATCCGGTGATGGTCGTGCCGATATTGGCACCCATCATAATACCGGCCGATTCGGTCAGGGAGATCAGTCCTGCGTTCACAAAACTGACCGTCATCACGGTGGTTGCGGAAGAAGATTGAATAATAGTCGTAATGAGAAAACCGGAAAGCAGGCCGATGAAGCGATTTTGAGTCATCCGGCGCATGATCGTTCGCATCTGTGAGCCGGCAGCTTTTTGAATGCCCTCACTCATCACCTTCATTCCAAAGATGAAGAGCGCCAAAGCTCCCAGGATATTGAAAATGGCGAATGTACCGGAATTCATAAACAAATATTCTACGCTCACACCTCTATCCACATTTATCATTCCTGAATCA
>JAGQXH010000064.1 GCA_020436695.1 Lewinella sp.
GGGTAGTTCGGTGATCACGTAATCTCCTGCCCGTTCATTGGGCGCAATGGTCAACGGAAAAAATACCCCTTCCTTTTTATCGGACGGATTGAACTCGCCGATGCTCAACAAAAAGATGCCCTGGTCTTTTATTGCAATGTCCGAAGAAGGACTCAGGGTCTCCCAGTTTCTCAGTATCTCGCCCTGCTGGTCGAGCGCATATAGCTTGAGATGATCGCCGATAAATAAGACAGCGGCGGCTGGATCATACGATAGGAGGGTGACCTGAGGAAATTGTTGATCTCCGATCTCGATCAACTGAGGAGAAAATGGAGGAGGAGTTGGTGAAACAGAGGTAATCTGGTTTTGAGTTGGTAAATGCTGAGGCGCGAAATTTTCGTAAAATCGCACTAGGTTTTTCCACTCCTCCTCTCCTAAAATTGGTTTCTCCGGATAAATGCCGAGCTTTTTAAGTTCCGCTATATCCTCGGTTGCCATACCCGCGAACGGGTCGTAATCATTAGGTCTGATACCCAGTCGTGCTCCCATATTGGGTAGTACATTTTCTACCCAGGTTTTTTTATCCAAAAGATCGGGAGAGGGCAGGAGATGACACGACTGACAGTATTTCTCGGCCAGCACTGCTCCGGAAGCAATACTGGTGTCGGATACAACGGCTGCTATATTTCCCTCTGATGTTCTATTCTGTACAGGTGGATCATTGGTACAACGCCAAAGCAGACAGAGTAAAACCAGATAGAAAAAAGCAAACCGGCGCATAGGATGATTATTGTGACGGTAAACGGTTGACGGCATACAGTGTACAGTGATAGTTCCTGCTCAAATCTAAGGTTGTTCTCCTAATTGGACGAAACAAATCTTTCATTTTAGCAATCCTTCACCATCTTCCGTTTGCCGTCAACCGTACTTCGTCAACCGTCTTATCTCACATCCCAGAACAGCGGATTATCCAGCTTGTCTTCACTCTGGATAGCCTGATAATTATCCCCGTTATAAGTGATCTCATTACCGGGGATCGTCCAGCGCATCGGAGGCAACGTCTGCGTACTGGAGTTATCCTGCCAGAAGCTCAGTGATGGTACATCCAGTCTTCTGAGTTCCGCCCAGTTCTGATAAGGTTGAATAATATTGAAGTGAACCCATTTCTGATAGGCGATCAAAGTCAGTTTCTCATCCGTTGAACCGGCACTGTCCCAGCTTACCCCATCGGCAGCCAGCAGAGCCGTGATCTCATCCTCCGTAGCCGGTGCCGGCGTACCGGAGATGCCGTCGTTGCTGATGGAATTGACGTAGTAATAAAAATCGATCGACTGGCGGATGCCCGCTTCATAAGCAGCTTTGGCGGTAGCATCATCCCCGTTTTTGAGGTAGTACTCCGCTTTAAGGAAACTTACTTCCGAAGCATTGATCATCACACCCGGGAAAAACTGGTTCCGGCTCGTGGTGGTCCGGTTATAGAAGGCGATCATACCGGCATTGACCTGCGCCTGCTGATCACTACCCGTAAGCATGGGGTCAAGTCCGGTGTATTCGCCACCGGCCTGGGTGCCCGGTTCGAACAATACCCGCAAGCGGGGATCACCGGAGTCTTTCAAAAAGTCGATCATTTTCTTGGGAGCATCATCGCCATCCCAGCCGCTGGAATTGATACCCTGATCGAATCCTTTGGAATTGATCGGCGTACTGACATCATAAATGTCGATCATGATGTTCTGATCATTACTCTCTACCACCGGATACTTCGTTGGGTTAGAAAGGATCTCGGCGATTTCTGAACTTGCTCTTCCCGAAAACTCTGCACTTTCGGAAACGCGGGTCAGCATGCGCAGGCGCAGTGAGTTGACATAGCGGGTCCAGAGATCGACGGAGCCGTTGTTGACGAAGTCCTGAGCAGCGAAGATAGATTGGAAGGCAGGTTCTACTTCCAGAGTGCTCAATGCATCGGCAATGGATTTGAGCTCATTCAGCATAAAAGTGTATATATCCTTCCCATCATCAAAAGATGCATAGGAATTGGCATAATCTCCGCTGTTGGTGCTCAGCATACCGGCATCGGAAAAGGGAATGGTGCCGAAAAGGTCTACCATGCGTTGGGTTTCGCCGTACATGAAAGCGGCCGCGGCCAGATTGAAGATCTCCAGTTTGTCCTGGCGGGTAGGATCGGTGGTTTCCCATACCTTTTGGAATTCGCGGTATTGGGCTAGTACATCGTAGTAGTTGTACCAAACGTCCTCAACGCCGGAACTACCCGGTACATACTGATTGGGCGTGTTGATCCAGCCGATGGACTGCGTCCAGGGGTTAAGGGTGATGCGCAGGGTGACGAAATAGTTCCGGTAATTGGGAACAATGTAATCCTGCCCGGCCACCAGCATGCCGGTGAATTGCCGCTCGGGAGAGGTTTCGGCAATCTTTGACGGATCCGCATAAGCGTCGGCAAAGTCCTCTTTCTGACAGGCAGAGAACAGTAGCAGCAAAAGAGCTATAAAGCTTATATTGATTGATTTCATGTTTTATCTTTTTTTGGATTACGACCAGGTCTAGGTCTTAGAAACTGGCACTCAACTGCACACCAAATGTCCGGAAGGACGGGTTGTTACCCGCATTGTTGATGTTCTGGTACCATTTGGAACCGGCCACGGTCTGCTCCGGATCGAGATCCTTGATGGAGCGATAGATGAAGAACAGATTCCTGCCGAATACCGACAGACTGGCTTTTGACATACCTAGCTTAGTGGTCAGCGACTGCGGCATGTTGAAGCCCAGGGCAATCTCTCTCACTTTTACCCAGTTGTTCTTGTCGATGTACAGTTCATACCGGGAGTTACCGTACTGTGGGCCGCCCCAGTTGTAGGTGCCGTTGTAATACAGTGCCTGCGATACGACATTGGAGTTGTTCTCCCCGCTTTGCAGCACGCCTTCCAGCAGGATACCGTCATTGAATACTTGTTCGCCGTTAGGTCCGGCATTACCGGTCGTCTGCACACCTTTCCCATTTTCGTCGACGTAGTACCGCAAACCTCCTCTTTCGGCATTCATGTAGTTGAGGCTCTCTTCGGTGAGGCCTCTACTGGTCATCCAGTAGATCCCGGTAGGCATGATGTATCCTCCGAAGCTGAAGTCAGCCACCACATTCAGGAAGATGTTCTTGTAGGCGAAAGTATTGAGAAAACCACCTTCAAAATCCGGCATGGCGTTACCATATTTTTCCCAGGTGTCACCGTCGAGTTGATAGAGGCCGTTCGGAGCGACGATCTTGTTGCCGTTGGCATCCGTGGCTACCGGGTGTGCGTAAATATCACCCATGGGCTGACCGACTACCGAGCGGATCTGGGCGGCATTACCGTCAAAATCCTGATGCAGTAGTTCGGTAGCATCGTTGGCCAGTTTTTCCACTACATTGCTGTTTTTTGCATAGTTGATACGACTGTTCCAACTGAAGCCTTTACCTCTGAAAACGTCGGCGCTCAGGCTGAGCTCTATCCCTTTATTTCGCAGCGTACCGATGTTGGTCAGTACCGTACGGGCACCGGAAGAGCGGGGAAGGTCTACCGGCAGGATCTGATCGACGATCTTACCATTGTAATAGGTGGCATCCAACTGAATGCGATTGAGAATGGCCACGTCCAGACCAAATTCAAATTCCTGTTTTTGTTCCGGTTTGATTACATCGTTGCCAAAAGCGCTGCTGATGTTGGTATATAGAATGGGACGACCACCTACCGCCTGCACGCCCAGCGTGTTCTGGTTGTAGGCAATATTGGCCTGATAGATGGACGGATAGTTACCCACCACACCATAAGATGCTCTTAGCTTGGCAAAACTGACGTAATTGGGCAGGTTAAAGGCTTCGTCCAGTACCAGACTAGCGTTTACGGAAGGATAAACAAAAGAGTTGTTTTCCGGAGCCATGGTTGAAGTACGGTCTCTGCGAATGGTACCTTCTACAAACAAGTAATCTTTGTAGCCTAATTCGAGTTTACCCAGGAAGCCGTCCTGAACAAAGTCAGATCGGTTCGAGCCGGAGTTCGGCGTGTTGATAGATGCTGAAATATCGAAGAAGTTCTCCGGACTCAGCCCACCGTTCGTTCCTCTGGATACATAGTTGCTCTGAATGCGCTTGGCCGTGTAGCCGCCCATGGCCTCCAAGCTAAAGGTTGGCGTAATCTGGGCCTCGTAAGTCAACAGTACGTCTCCATACAGCAGACTGTTGACGCTATTCTGCAAAGAGAATCCCCCGGCTGGATTATTGTACAGGGCGCTGGGATTACGGGTGGAGTTCCAGCTTTCGGTATTTTCGGAAGTATAGTCCGTAGAAAGACGCCCCTGCAGGTTCAGCCCCTTCACGATCTCCCAGTTCTGTGCAATAGTGGCGATCACCCGGTTGCTGTTCTCGCGGATCTGGTGCTCGTTGATGCGCCAGACGTAATCGGCGATATCCCCTTTGAATCCGTTGTATATGATGTTCTCATCCGGCGTCAAACTGGGGTTGGTACCCGTAACGAAGCGATAACCCAGGCTGGTCTTGTAACGATCAAAATACCAGTCGGCCGATTCGAAGCGGTCCATCATACCGGTAAAGTTGTTGATCATCCGATCCACCTTGTGCGGGCGGTTCTTGGTGAACTGGTTGATGTATTTAACTGTCAGGGTAGTCCGAAGATTATTGCCGACGTCAAAACTGGCGTTGAGGTTAGCGATATTTCTTTCGTTCTTCGATCCGAAGGAGATCATCTGATTATCCTGGCGGGTGAAAGAGAAACGGACGTTTGCCTTTTCAAATCCTTTGGATACGGCCAGGTTAACACTGGAGCTCTGCGCATTCTGGAACAGGTCGGCGTAGCTGTTGTTGCTGGCCGAGTACGGGCGTACCACACCATCCCATGACATGATCGGCTGGCCGTCGAATTCCGGACCGAAGTTAACACTGGTGCCGATGAGACCACGGGTGTCCTGGGTGCCGTCTCCGTTCGTATCGTAATAGATAAAACCGTTCTCATCCTGTCCGGCATTGGCCAGATTAGTAAAATAGCCGGGCCCTCTTACGTTTTGGTAGCGGGGCAGATAGGCGATCTGGTCATTGCTGTAGCTGGCGTTGAAATCAACTCCCAAGCCTTGCTTTCTTTTACCTTTTTTGGTCGTGATCAGTACTACACCATTTACTGCTTCAGACCCGTAGAGCGCCGCCGCAGAAGCACCTTTCAGTACAGAAATGGACTCGATGTCTTCCGGGTTGATATCCGTCAGGCCGTTGCCCCGGATGTACTGGTCTCCCCAGTAGTTGGTGTTATTGAACTCTCCATTGCGGATGGGCACTCCGTCCATCACGATGAGCGGTTGGGTGTTACCGGTGATGGAGGCAAAACCCCGGATGTTGATATTCACCCCACTGGTGGCGCCACCAGGTACCGAACGGATGGATACACCTGGGGCCTTACCGTAAAGGGCGGAAGCAAAATTGGTGACCTGAGTAGTAGTCAGGTCATTGGAACTGATCGTAGAAGTAGCATATCCGAGTGTTTTCCGGTCTCTGGAAATACCCAGACCGGTAACCACTACCTCGTCGATCATCAGGCCGGGGTCCAGCGTAATGTCGATCTGGGTCTGGCCGCCCACTGCAACTTCCTTAGGGCTGAAACCAGTATAGGAAAAAACCAGTGTAGCGTCGCTGTTCGGTAAAGTGATCTCATAATGACCGTCCAGGTCGGTGACGGTACCGGTAGTTGTTCCTTTTACCAGAACGGTAGCACCTACCAGTGGTTCTCCCTCGCTGGAAGAGACTAAGCCCTTTACCATCTGGCCGTGAACCGCGGTTACCAGACAGGTAACCAATAGCAGTAATAGCGCTCTTTTCATTTGCAAAAGATTTTAAGTGAATAATTACGTTGGCTGAAAAATTGAAATTTTATACTTGTGTTAACGTTAACGCATTTGAGGTGAAACTCTCTCGGAATGTAAACGTTAACGCAATAAAAGTATGTGCGTTAACATTAACGCAAATCAAAAATATTGAAATCTGTTAATTATTTACTAAAAAGTTCTATAATTTTTGCTTTTTTGGGCTTAAATCACGCTTTTATAAATAAACTGAGGTGTTTTTATCTTTGCATATGGAAAAGGGAGAGTACCTGATACACTCTGTTACTGAGATGCTGGAGCCTGGCTCTACCCAGCCTTCGACAAGAAAACGACAATGGAAAAAACTCCGCGATTAAAGGACATTGCCGATCTGGCTAATGTCTCCATCGGCACGGTCGACCGGGTGTTGCACGACCGTGGCAGGGTAGCTGCCAGCACCAAGGAAAAAGTGTTGCGCATTGCCAAGGAGATCGGCTACCAGCCCAATATCCATGCATCCATACTTTCCGGTTCAAGTCGGAGTTACCGCTTGTGTTGTCTGGTACCAAAAAACGGGATGGACCCATTCTGGGATCAGGTACACGAAGGATTTGAGAAGGCCATTTCACAGATAGGTGAGCAGAATGTGGAGATCGATCTGGTTGAATTTGATCTATTCTGTCCTGCAGACTTCACGGAAAAGGTCGATAAGCTTCGGCTGGGTAAGTACAACGGGCTTATTGTAGCTCCGGTCTTTCAGAGGGAATACGAAAATCTAAGGAAAGTCATCAATCGAAGTCAGATCCCTTTCGTAGTGATCAATACCCTGATCAAGGATAGAGACCCTTCTTTCTTGTGCTATATCGGACCGCATGCTTACCAGAGTGGCCGTCTTGCTGGGCGCTTGCTGGCCCAACATTGTATCGCAGGCGATGAAGTACTGATGATCCCCCTGGAGCAGGATTACCGGAATGCACAGCATATGCTGGAAAAAGAAAGAGGATTCCGGGATTGTTTTTCGGAAGTTGCGCCACAGGTACAGGTGATCACGGCTGATTTTGAAGATTATAATGATTCACAGGCGCTGGGAGCTTTTCTTGCAGAGATGATCCAAAAGCATCCCACGATCAAAGGCATTTACACCAGTGCTTCCCGCATCAGCAAGATCGCGGCTTCCATGGAAGAGCACAATATCCATCACATCAAACTGATCGGATACGATACCCTGGATGAGAACCTGACCTATCTGAACCGGGGTAAGATCACCTATCTGATCAACCAAAACCCACGTTTGATGGGCTATCTGGGGATGATCTATCTGGCAAAATATCTGGTATTCAAATCTCGTCCCCAGCAATTTAATTACCTTCCGCTGGATGTGGTGCTTCCGGAAAATGTGTCCTATTTCCAGAATCATTATCTGCTACATGATATTTTGTTTATTCCGTTTATGTAAGAACTCTACAATCGATTTTCCATCAGAATATCAAGGGTTCGTTCCTTGTATTGCCGCCCAATAGGAATATGCTTTTCGTTGATCTCAATTGACTGTGGAGAAAAAGCCTGAATGTGGAGCCGGTTGACCAGATAGGACCGGTGTACCCGCAAAAACCAGTTTTCCGGTAGTTTCTCTTCGAGCGTACTGATGCGCTGGTGGGCAATAATGCGCTGATCGACAGTTATGACCCTGGTGTAGTCTCTTATACTTTCGATGTAAAGGATTTCCTTTAGGATTACTTTTACGAGTTTTTTCTCTGTTTTCAGATACACAAATGCTTCTTCAAACAGGGGTGTCGACGGAGTGGTGGCAGCAGGAGTCGGATGCAACTGCCCACATACCTTATTGATGGATCGCAGGAAGCGGGCAAAAGTGATGGGTTTTAACAGGTAATCGGCTGCGTCCAGTTGGAACGCATCGAACGCATATTCTTTATAAGCAGTGGTCAGGATGATCCTGGGCCGGTTTTGTAGGGTTTTGATCAGGTCGATCCCGGTGAGGACGGGCATTTGAATATCCAGAAAAAGCAGATCGATCCGTTGCTGACGGAGAATGGTGCCGGCCTCCAGGGCATTGCTGCAACGCCCGGCCAGTTCCAGGTCTTCCATGGCCTTGATGTGGCTTTCAAGCAGATCAAGTGCCAGGGGTTCATCGTCTACGATCAGGCATTGCAGTTTCATTGTATTAAATTCAATTGTCAATTGGTCGTGCTAGTGCTGAACATCAAGACTATTACCTTTGATCCAGAGGAATGAGGGTTTCGAGCTTGTCTATGTCGCGTTGATCTGCTCAATTTTGAGTTTGCTCATGGCTGCCGACTGCTGACTGTCGACTAACGACTTGAATTACATCAGATCCATTTTCAAGATCACTAAATGACTTTCCTGGCTTTGGCTTACCTTGAGTTCGTGCCGGTCCGGATAGATGAGGTCCAGCCGTCTTTGTACGTTCTTTAAGCCGATCCCTTCTTTATAGCCCATCACATCTTCCTGATTGGAGGGGAGACTGTTCTCCACTTTGAAAGTTAACTTTTTTTCTTCGACCGTTAAATGAATGGTGATCCAGCAGGCGGTCAGCCGTCCGCTTACACCGTGTTTGAAGCTATTCTCCACAAAGGGGATCAGGATCAGTGGTGCGATCTGCAGCCCTTTGGTAGATCCAGATACGGTGAATGCGATCTCCAGCTTGTCTCCATAGCGGATCTTTTCCAGCGAGATGTAATTGCGCAGGTATTCGATCTCGTTGCTCAACAACACGGTCTGATGATTGGCATCGTACGACATGTACCGGAGCAGGTCCGAAAGCTTTTCAACTACTTCCGGGGCATGGTCCGATTTTTTCAGGGTGAGCGTATAGAGGTTGTTCAGCGTATTAAATAGAAAGTGGGGATGTACCTGAGCTTTCAGGAATTTAAGCTCGGCCTCCATCCGCGCATTGCTCAGTTCCTGAATGTACTTT
The DNA here is from genome assembly GCA_020436695.1 of Lewinella sp. Taxonomy (GTDB): domain Bacteria; phylum Bacteroidota; class Bacteroidia; order Chitinophagales; family Saprospiraceae; genus Flavilitoribacter. Next base: position 8,795 of record JAGQXH010000064.1, read on the forward strand.
TCCCGGTGATACCAGAACCGCAGCAGTTTCAATGCCAGCGCCAACGCCAGGATGTAGAGGGTGAGTACTGCGTTGGAAATGATCCAGGTCCAGCTCCATTCTTCTTCCATATGTTCGGCATACATACCATACATCAGCCGACTTTGTACGGCGGCAAAAATGATGATGACCAAAAAGCTGAATAAGAAGAAACGAAAGTAGCTGCGCTGAAGTAAGAACCGGGGAAATAACCAGTAGAAGACGAGATAGACCGGGATCATCCGAAATGGCAGATTGTATAATTGTTCCTTGACGGCCGTCCAGAAATCAGTATTGGACAGCACCGTAAACAACAGCAAATGGCCCAGCCAGAAGACGGTATGCTGGCCGATCCTGATCCATCGATTTTTTGAAAACAAGAGGTATTCCATTTGCCGTAATAGTGTTATAGCTGACGATCAACTCCGAAAATAAGTGCTAATCTCCAACTGAGACATCTATCTAGACCAACGCCCTCAATTTTCGTCAAACACCCTGATTTTCCGTTAAATGTCTTTCGACTAAAGGCCGTGTTGAATATCGATCAGCCGGCCGGTTGGGCAAAATGACCATGGGCCGAACCGGTCTATGGATTAAGTTTGATGTTGAAATCATCCGACTATTTGAAAATAAAATCACCAACGACATGCAATCACTTTACAGAACCCTCTTTTCAACCTTGGTCTGCCTGCTGGGGATCGCTCAGATCACTTCTGCCCAACTGACCGTCCCGCAGGTCAGCCCCCGATCCAGGCTCATGCAAACGATCGGCCTGACCGAAGTGACCATTGATTATTCCAGGCCCAATGTAGTCAGTAATGAAAAAGACCGCACCGGAGAGATCTGGGGCAAACTGGTACCCTGGGAAACGACGCCCAATCCGATGACCGGCAGAACCTACCCCTGGCGGGCCGGAGCCAATGAAAATACAGTGATCACTTTTTCTACTGCGGTTTCCATAGAAGGGCAACCCCTTCCGGCCGGCAGCTACAGTTTTCACATCATTCCTCACGAAAACGGAGAAGCGACACTGATCTTCAATAAAGACTACCATCAATGGGGCAGCTTCGTATACGATGAAAAAGATGATGCGCTACGGGTGAAGATCACCACTACGGAAGGGCCGCAGGTCAACCTGCTTGCTTATAGTTTCCCGGAAGTGGACAAAGAGGCCGCAGTCTGTGAATTGGCCTGGGAGAAAAAACGTTTCCCATTTTCCATTGCCGTGAACACCCATGAGGTCACTTTACAGCATATGAAGGAAGAGCTCGGCCAATCCAAGGGCTTTATCTGGCAGACCTTTAATACCGCTGCCAAATATTGTGTGGATAATGATGTGGATCTGAAGCAGGGTATGGAGTGGATCGACCGGGGAATTCTCTATTTTGGGGGTAATTTCCCGATGTACAGTACCAAAGCGGAGCTACTGGAAAAAATGGACCAGGAAGAAGAAGCCAAATCCTTTAAGGCGAAAGCAATGGCGGTTGGTACGGTTCGGGAGGTTTTCGGCTACGGCAATACCCTGGTCAACTCCGGTAAAATAGACGAAGGGCTGGAAGTGATGAAGAAGAACTACGACAAGTTCTACGCTTTGGACTATCAGGACGCTGCTGACGAATGCATTGTAAATCTGGGCCTGGCCATGGCTTACAGCAAGAAGAAGGATATGAAAATGGCGATGAAGTACGGCAATGTTGGCGTGGAGAAAGCGCCGCCCAGCCTGAAAGCCGCAGCGGAGGGATTTGTGGCTCAGTTGCAACAGACTGATAATTAACTCAAGTTGTAAGTCGTAAGTCAATCAAGTCAGTGGTGAAATGAAAGTAATTGGCCGGGATGGGAGTAGGATGAGCGCTTCGCTCCCGTTCATTTCGTCTTTTAGCGCAATATTTACCACTATGACTGATGACTTACGACTTACCGACTATTGACTAAGTCCTTCCTATTCCTGAAGATCTTCCTTTCTTTTCTTTGTTCTTTGAATAATAAAGATAGACAGGGCAATACCCGCAAGCCCTGCTAATATTTTCTCATCCGAGAAAGCTTCAGCCCAGCTCTTATCAAAGGCGAACATATTGACCAGTCCGGCAAAAAGGTAGCCGGCCAGTAAGCCTAATGAGATCTCCAGTTTTTTCATACTTCTTTTATCTTTTTACCGATTTCCTGAATAACAGCACTGTGTGGATCCTTCATGCCATCAGGTCCTAAAGTACTACCAAAAAATGATCATTTCCCGATCTTGAAATCTTTTATCCAGCTGGTCATCGATCATTTCAATATTTCATGTATAGAGTATCATAACCTGCGTTAGGTAATCACAGTTTCCTATTTTTAAAGATTGCACTATCTTTCCACATGCCAATCAGTAAACACCTGTTACTGTCCATCCTGATGTGTCTTTCGTTACAGGCTCCTGCCCAACGGAACACCACCTTCCCAATTCATTTCAATACGCTGACTACAGCGGACGGATTATCTTACAACCAGATCAGGACCCTTTATCAGGACAGTTATGGTTTTATCTGGATCGGTACCAGCTATGGCCTGAATCGTTATGACGGCTATACCTTCAAACATTTTTTTTACGATGCGAATGATCCTGCCGGCATTAACAGTAATCAAATTCGTTGGATATGGGAAGACCAGTCACGCAACATTTGGGTGGCTACTTCTTCGAAAACGCTAAATCGCTATAACCGGGCAACCGAATCCTTTGAACAGGTAGTAATACCGGGAATAGAGACATTTATCTTTTCCGCGTATCAAACGCCCGGGAGTAATACCATCTACATGTGTTTGCAGGATGATAGCCGATTGCAGGCCATCGATCTGACGAAAATCGATATGGCGGTAATTGTAAGTAGAGAAAAAGCGTGCAAAAGTGCCTACCCCATCGAAAATATGCTGCAGGACAGCCGGGGGCATTTTTGGTTTTCAGACTGGCAGGCGCTTTATCTTTATGATCCTACCGACGAAAGCATACAGTGCTTTAGACATGAAGTCTTAGATGAACACAGCCTGAACGATTCCTATGTGTCAGCTATTTATGAAGATAAGCAGGGAAGGATCTGGGTGGGTACGCCCAAAGGATTAAATTGCTGGGACCCCGAAGCACAGCATTTTCAGCGGATCTCGCCGGCCGATTACCTGCCGGACCTTGATAACCCGCTGCTCAGTTATATTACATCGATTGAAGAAGATGCCAAGGGGAACCTTTGGTTGGGGACAGGGGACGGTTTACTTTATTATGACCTGGCACACGACCGCTTTGCTGCTTACCCTTCCCATGTAAACGACTTGCCTGGTGGAGGCATTTATGATCTGATGATGGACAAAAGCGGGGTATTATGGATTGGAGCAGGGGAAGGGCTTTGCCGATTGTATCCGAATCCTTATCAATTTGACCGGGGGGTGCATGATATCCTTTTGACTAGTGTAAAAGAAGCAGGTACTGTCAGACATATTGTGAAAACGGGTCCCGGCACCTACTGGCTGAGTACTAATTACGCGCTTTTTCAAGCCTGGAATTTGAATGGAAATATTACCCGTCAACAAATGCAGTACGGTGCATTTCACGGCCTGTATCATTCGGAAAGCGGCCGCATCTTCGCAGGTGCGCTGAATGATGGCGTATTTCAATATGAGCAGGATCAGTTGACTAAACATTTGCCCAAGGCAAATGGCCATCTACAGGGCTCCTACATCTGGGCCATCACCGAAGATGTGGCCGGTACGCTTTGGGTAGCAGCCGTTGGCGACCTCAACCGCTATGATCCGAAGCTTGATCAGTTTGAACAATATGACAACCAGGAGCATCAGCTGAACGATGCTGTTGACCTGTCAGACATCTACAATTTTTGTTCAGATCATCGGGGAAATCTCTGGATAGGCACTCCCTACGGCTTGTTGGTACTGAGCAGGGAAGAACTGCAAAAGCCCATCGGTACCCCCTTGGATTTTAAAGCCTATTACCACGATAGCCAATATGCGAATTCGCTGAGCAGTAGCTACATCAACTGCATCTATGAGGCGGCTGACGGTTCCATGTGGATCGGGACGGATAATGGCCTGAACCAGTGGGCCAACGGACAGTTCATCCGTTATCAGGAAGGGCTGCCCGGTAAAAAGATCATGGCGATATTAGATGACGATTCGGGCCATCTATGGTTGGGAACGACCGATGGGCTGGCTCATTTCGACCGGGTCGGCAAGACCTTTACGAATTATTTCACCGCCGACGGCTTACCTTCCAACAGCTTTCAACTGGACAATTGCCTGAAAGAAGATGATGGTACGCTCGTATTCGGTACCGAAAAAGGATTCATTAGTTTTCAACCGGATAGTCTGACTCGCAATACACACCCACCGAAAGTTTACATTACCGACTTTAAGTTGTTCAATCAACCGGTCAAAATTGGGGCCTACGATTCGTTACTGACCAAAGCTATCCAGTATAGTGAGGCACTCGAACTCAGGCACGATCAAAACGTACTTACCTTTGAATTTGCCGCTTTAAACTACTTTGATCCGGAGCGTAATACCTATGCTTATCAGATGATCGGCTTTGATGATACCCTCCAGTACATCGGCCATCGCCGGGAGGCCACCTTCACCAATCTGAATGCCGGAGATTATACTTTTTGGGTGACGGCCGCCAATAATCACGGGATCTGGAATACGGAGGGTATTCGCCTACATCTGCGCATCCTTCCGCCCTGGTACCGCACGTGGTGGGCCTACTTGTTATGGATCGGTCTTTTTCTGGTCGGTATCTATCAATTGTATCGCTTTCAGCTCAGCCGGCAATTGAGTAAAGCGGAGGCCGAACGCCTGAGGGAACTGGATGTGGTTAAAACCAATCTGTATACCAATATCACCCATGAATTTCGCACGCCATTGACTGTCATTCTGGGGATGGCAAAAAATATTCAGGATGCACCGGAGGAATGGTCAGCAAAAGGGGCCACCATGATCGAGCGCAATGGACAGAGTCTGCTGGATCTGGTCAACCAAATGCTGGATCTGTCCAAACTTGAAGCCGGGAAGTTAAGCGTTAATCCTATTCAGGCTGACCTGATCGCGTATTTGCAGCAGCTGATAGAACCCTTTCAGGTTTGGGCCGGAGACCGGAAACTGCAATTACACTTTTTGCCGGAAAGCACCAGCATTCTGATGGACTTTGACCCTGAAAAAATACGGGCCATTGTTTCCAATTTACTGTCCAATGCCATTAAGTTCACTCCGCCGGCCGGTGACATTTATTTTCGGATTCAGGTATCCGCTGAGCGATCCGTTCAACTGACCGTGGCAGATACCGGCAAAGGGATCGCGTCTTCGGAACTGAGCCATATCTTCGATCGGTTCTATCAGGCCGAAAGTGCATCCACAATAGAAGGTGGAGGAACAGGCATTGGGCTGGCGCTCACTAAAGCTTTGGTTGAATTGCTGGAAGGCCGTATCGAAGTAAGGAGTACCATAGGTAAAGGAACCACTTTTGTAATCATCTTGCCCATCAAACGCCAGGCAACGTTCGTTTCAAACCTTAGTGCTAACCTGGGGAAAACGCAGGCGGCAGCGGCACCGGCGGCAGATCCAAACCACAACAACGGCAATTTCCCTTTACTGCTGATCGTCGAAGATAACGAGGACGTTGTGCACTACCTGAAATCCTGTTTAAGTACGAATTACCGCCTGTCGGTGGCCAAAAATGGGCAGGAAGGTTTGGAAAAAGCGCTTGCCTTACAGCCGGATATGGTTATCAGCGATGTGATGATGCCGGTCAAGAACGGTTTTGAACTCTGTACCACCCTGAAGCAGCACCCACAGGGTAGTCATATCCCGATTATTTTACTCACGGCCAAAGCCGACATGGATTCCAAACTGGAAGGCCTGGATACCGGAGCCGACGCCTATTTAGCCAAACCATTCCAAAAAGAAGAGCTCCTCATTCGCGTGCGAAAGCTGATCGAATTGCGTCGGCAGCTTCGGCAATATTACACCTCGGTGGAATTCTTCAACCTTTCCGTCCCGCCCGGCGAAAACCAGGACGAATTATTCTTGTACCAGTTCAAGACTTTCATCGAGGAACAGCTGGATTCTCCGGATCTGGATGTAGAAGTACTATGCAAAAAAATGGGGCTTTCCAGGACTGCTTTTTATCATAAAGTCAATGCCTTGGTCGGAATGCCGCCGGCTACTTACATCCGACTGGTCCGTTTGAACTATGCCAAAAAGCTTTTAGCGCAAAGTGACCTGACCATCACCCAGATCGCTTATCAGTGTGGCTTTAGTTCGCAAAGTCTGTTTACCCGCAGTTTTACCTCTCATGAAGGAATGAGCCCTTCCGAATTCAGAACCTACCATCTCTAGCCTCCATTTTCTCCCCGCTGAACGAATCGTCATGTATTTTGAACGAATTTGAACGAGGTTTTGCCTTGATGCTCCTTTCTTTGAAACGTGCTTAGACACAGTCAGTGAAGCACCCTCTTAAATTTTTTATCCGTAAAAAAATACCATAATGAAAACCACCGGTGTTACCCTTTCCCTTATTCTTTTATTTCTGTGTCAACTGACTTCACTGGCCGATACAACTGAAGTCCCTGTACCCGACAAGCCGGAAATGAAAGAGAACCAACTTACCGTATTCTTTAAAGGCTACACAAAAGATAACATTTTATATGTTAAAAACCTCAAGACTAATCGGATACAGAAAAGGACAGTGAATCAGTCAAAGGCCGTATTTAATCTTAGTCAAAACGGTGGAGAATACGGCATTTACCGGGATGTCAATCCTCCAAAGTCAGATGCGCTCGGTCCCCAGCTTAAGTTGCTTAAAAAAGTAAAGTTGAGTAAGAATCAGAATCGCACTATCCGAATCAATTGATTAGGGCATTTCCCTTTTGTCAACAAACTGATAAGCAATAAATAAAACTAAATCTCTACCAATGAAAACACTCAGCATCTTTTCTCTTTGGAGTATTCTCATCCTATTGAGTACCGGCAGGAGCTGGAGCCAGGATGTACCGGACAATGGACTTTGCCACCCCGCTATAGAACAGGAAGTTGATGAACTAGTCAATGACTTTTTTAGCAAATATCCCACCGCAGGAATGACTGTATCTGCATCCCTTGATGGCCGAATATTGATAAGTAAGGGATATGGATACTCCGATGTTGATGCGGAAATTCAGATGCAACCATACAGTCGATCCTTTATTGGTAGCGTATCAAAAGTGATTACGACCCTTGGCATGATGAAAGTACTGGAGCAAAGAAGCGACCTTGACGTAAATAGTAAGATCTACTCCGAAGTTTTGGATGATCCCAGCTTTATCGAGGCATATCGGCGAGGCATACGGCGGAATATCCCAGTTGTAGCCACAGCAATGGACAACAGAGGGCGGGTATACACCTGGTATACCAATAAAGAATATTCCATCGGGACACCGGAAGACCTGGATGCCTATCAAAATCTCCAGCCATTTGAATTGCCTGAAGACAAAACTGTTTATGACGTAGTTGGAATGGCTATTATTGGCACCTATTTACACACTTTTTATAAAAATAGAACTTATAGCGTTGGGACGGCCTATAATCTCGCTTCAATAAAAGCTCCATCTGTAAATGCCGAAGTAGTAACACCGAAAATCTCCTCAGGAAGTGGTACTTACGGCATGAGAAGAATTGTTGGAATGGCCGGATTGAATACTGCTGATGTACTTACCATTTATGATGATGGAACCATGAGCTCGGGAAGTCCTAACGATCTTGGAAGAAAGCTTCATACTACCCTGCCAATGAATGAAACCAGGGCCTTCAGCAGGTATGATATTCGGGGTATTGCCGGGTCGAAAGAAAATGGGACTCTTTTTATTTGGTTTAGTAATGAGAAAGTCACTTCCGGCTCTCTCCTGCAGCATAATGGTATTATCGGCTCCCCCAGAGATTATGAGTTGCCCTGGGGTGTTCAGAGCAGCCTGGTATCGGAAGATACCCGAATGGCAGTCTGGTATAATAATTTGGCGGTAAAGCATTTGCTTTCGCATACTTCCGGATATTCCTGGACCTATGAAAAAACTGGCGCTAGTGAGAAAAAATATGGAACGGAGGCCATGTTCAACTTTTCTCAAAGCCCCTGGACAGCAGATCAGGTAGGACTACAGAATAAGTATTTCTTAAGCACTCAATTCCTATCAAATGTACCGGGGTCGAGAAGGGCATATGACAACAACAACTTTGGCTTTTTAGAATATGTAATTTATCGGTTGTCCAAAATGGAATACGGAAATTTCATGGATGAATATCTGTTTAAGCCAAATGGGTTGTCCGGTAAATTTTCCAACTACAGAGGGATCCGAATACAGGATGATGCCACTCCCTACAATAGAGATTCCGGCGAGTTAATTGCATTAATGGATCAAGAAGAAAATAAGGATGAAATTTATGACCCCTTAAGAAACTTGTCTAATGTTAGTTCAGCCGGTGGCTGGGCCTCAAATGCAGAAAGTCTGATCCTGCTCCTTTTATCAGTAGATGGTTTGAACAGCCATCCTGATGTCCTGAACCAGGAAAGCATCCAATCAATGGAGAATGTGGAATTGATTCAGGCGTATTATAATAGTGAAGGAGAAGCCTATAGAGATCCTCCATTTCGCTATTTTCCTTTGGGATGGGGTAGAGATTTTCTGGATCGAGGTATTAGGTACAAGCATAATGGCATCCCTTTTACAGGTGGCGGTTATTCCTGGATAGCAAAATATAGCGCTGATGCCGTCAATGGAAATTTGGATCTATCCAATATTCAAATAGCAGTTTGTAAAAATACAAATGGTGGAACGGGTTTTGATACGCTCAGGTCGGAAATAGCCAAAGTCATTGCCAGACACAGAAACATTATTTCCCCCAACTACGATCTCTATAACCGGCTAGTAAATAGAAAGATCGACTTAAGCGGGATCGTTCTGTTCCGGCCTTCCTCTACTGAATGGCGGTTTGATTACAACCTGGATGGTAAAACAGATTTTATTTTACCGACATGGGGCCGAAGCACTGATATGCCGTTAATTGGAGATTTTAATGGAACTGGCCTGGATGGCATTGCACTCTTTCGCCCTGAAGAAAGGAAATGGTTCATCCGGTATAATTTTAGTGGAAGCGAAGGAAAGAGAACTATTGAAAATTATGGAAACCCCGGAGACATACCCATAACAGGTGATTTTAATAATGATGGCAAGTGTGATATTGGCTTCTTTCGACCAAAACCGGCTTCCGGCGAGTGGCATTTAAATTTTAATCTCGACAACCACTCCGATCAGGTATTTTCCTGGGGGAGAAGTTCGGACATACCTCTTACCGGAGATTTTAACGGCAATGGTACAGTTGGCATTGCACTATTCCGCCCGGCAGAAGGAAAGTGGTTTATCCGATTTAATATCAGTGGAAGCGAAGGAAAGAGAACGATCGAGAATTATGGTAAACCGGGCGATATACCTATTGCCGGAGACTTTAACCAAGATGGCAAGTGTGATATTGGATTCTTTCGGCCATCCTCCGGTCAATGGCACCTGAATTATAACTTAGATAACCACTCCGACCGGGTAATTTCCTGGGGAAAAAGCACAGATATTCCTATTGGCATGTGATTAACAAGATTTTTGAAATGAAAATCTCTCTTTGGGGTTTCAATAAAATACAATGATTATGAAAGTTTTAAGCTTGCTTCTGTTTTCGTTCCTATTCATTAATTCTGCTTTATCCCAGCAGGTTTATTCTACAGCCGAGGGAGAACAGATCACCTGGGGCAGTGCCTCTTTCGCCGGCCCAAGCTGGGGCTTCTATGGTCAGGAAATTAAGCTTACGGAAGATTTCGAGGTATTATCCGTTTCGGTTTACATCTATGATCACAAAGATCACGATGAGAGCAAAAGCCAGATCAATTTTGCCGTTTGGAGTTGCGGTGATGGGCCTTCTTCAGAGCTTTTCCTGAGCGAAGTGCAGGCCATCAGGAAAGATCAGGTGGGGACCTGGTTTGAATATAAGTTTCCCAAGCCGCTAATTTTAGATGCCGGCACCTATTTATT
>JAGQXH010000650.1 GCA_020436695.1 Lewinella sp.
ATCCAAGTGGAAAATCAGATAGCACAAACGCTTTTCAAGAAGCTATCGACACAATCAAGAGTCAGAATGGCGGACTTATAATCGAAATTCCTGGCGGAGAATTCAAATTATCCAGAACACTTGATCTTTATTATCGGATCATTCTAAAAGGTCCCGGTACTCAATATTCAACTGTCTTGGATTTTTGTGATCAAAAGAAAGGACCTGGTATTGTTATGTCTGGCTATGGACAAGCTGGTATTGAAGGGTTGCTCATAAAAAATACAGCAAGTAATGGAGTAGAAATTCGGGATAGCAACCAGGTAGGCGATCATAGGAACTTCTTTTACGTACAAGACGTTGCTGTGGAAGATGCCGGAGAATGTGGTTTCTTTGTAAAAGATGCCTACATGTCAAATTTTAATAGGTGTTGGTCAAGAAGAGCCTCAAAATTTGGATTCTACCTCGCAGGTTTTCAAACAAGCATAAAACTCGACACTTGTTTTGCTTCCAATAGTCGGGATACAGGGATTTACCTTAACGATACTATCTATTCCAGTTTGATCAATTGCGGCTCAGATACAAATGGTAGTTACGGATACTTTCTCTCAAACTGCCAGAGTATAGCAATTAGTGGCTGTGGTGCTGAGGGTAATCATTATTCGTCAATAGGTATGGCCGCTACTAAAGATTGGGCTGAGAATACACCTCATGAGCACAGATCAGAAATATCAGGCATCACTATTCAGAGTTTCTTTTCCCTTCATGGGAACAAAAGCAATCATCAAGACTTCGGTCATTATATGACTCTTTTTGCAGAAGATGGTAAGAGGATCATTGGGTCAAGTCATAACCATCATGCTATTCCTCCAGACGGCTATCAACACAAGGAAGTTGTCAAAAGGGGAAGTGATTCAAAAAGAGACATAAGGTTTCCTATATACAGAGGAGGAGATCTCCTGGCCTAATTTCGCCTCTTTTTGGCCCGCGGATCGTGAACTTTATGTTCCGTTTCTGGCCCGTGGATCGCGAAAGCGCCTATCAATGAATGGACTGTAACCCTCCATTTTTATTCAATTAGCTACTGTTCTGAAAAAAAGCAACAATACTCTGTACCCACTCGGACAGATGATTGACGATTAGGGTTAGAATAAGAAATATCATGATGAGATTAACTTTGATGGTAATTGCCTTCATCACTGTGGCCAGTTCTTCGGATGCATAACCGACTGCTTCCAATTCTATACCTAAGAGAGAGAGTTTTAATCTTATGCGTTTGCCACTTTCATTAGTTACTGTTTGATCCGATTTGATATCCGCTTCCATACCCGATGAGTTTTGGCCAATAAAAAAGGGATAAGACAATGTTATGTCTTATCCCACTCCACGGGCTTACGCCCTACAAAAGTACAGCATTAAGTTTTTTTCACAAAATTTTATTGCAATTTTTTATTTTAGATCCCAATGAAGTTTTACAATTTGTTTTTGGGCGCTAAAAGAAGCTTCTGTTATGAACTTTATGACTCAGATTCGTAAACCAATTCCGCAGGAATCTTTTTCGAGGGATGGGACATATATAGGATCGTAAGGAAGCATTCTACCATTACGGAACTTTGGTGTGGTCTTCATTTACTGAACAAAGCTGCTGAACACTCGAGTTAAAACATGTGTGGTAAATTGTAGAAAATGATGTAGCTAGGTTTTGACCAATCCCCTTATTGATCCCATCCGAGAGCGAAGGAGCAGAACGCTTCTTTTCCGTTTTTGGCCCGTGGATTCGGAAAACAACATCTTGTGTCCGACCGGGAGCCGCGGACAACTATATCTTGTGTCTCTGCAACCCTAACTTGTTTTCGCCCTCCTGCCCTGCTAATACGGAATCCCGAGTTTGAAGGAGCAGGTTTTATGAGTTACAAGATCCCGATGGAAGTTGCAGAGATCCGGCTGATTTATAATAACAAGGTTAAAGCAGCTGACCGACCGCAGATCACCTCTTCCGAAGATGCATATTGGGTGCTGGAGTCGAACTGGAGCGATCAGATGGGGTTGCTTGAGGAGTTTAATATTCTTCTTTTAGACCGCTCTAGCCGGGTTTTGGGCATGTGCCTGGTTTCGAAAGGAGGTGTAGCCGGTACGGTGGTGGATCAGAAAATCGTCTTCGGAGCGGCCATCAAGGGCCGGGCATCGTCGATCATCCTGGCTCACAATCATCCCTCTGGCAACCTCAAGCCGAGCCGGGCGGATATCGAGCTGACGGAGAAATTCCAGAAGGCCGGTGCGATTCTGGATATTCTGATCCTCGATCACCTGATCCTGTCGCCGGAAGGCGGCTACTATTCGTTTTCGGATGAATGTAGGATCTGAGTTCCCTACTCTGCTCTCCGGCGCTCTGTCTGTAGAAATTGAAACAGAACTCCCAATTATGTTGCAGATAATAAGGCTTCATAGAATTATGAAAACTTCGGATAAGATTTGATCCATTTTGCCATATTAACTAAATGGACAATTATAGTCAGCAATGCTGCAAATCCGGTGAGAACGGTAACTACTAATGCCAAAGTTATACTACCACGGCCTATTTCGACGTCTTTAATTTTGATAAAAGGCCTTAAAAGAAGAGGTCTTTTTCGATTCAAATGTTTTATTAAATCTGCCTTCCAACTGTGTCTGGTTGTCCAGAGTTCTTCTTCGTTTTTCAAACCTGTAAGTCTATAGTTAACGGTAAAAGAATCCCAAGTAACATCACTAATTCTGCCAAATTCTATTCGAGCTTTTGGTACACCTATCCTGCCGAATATTCTTTGGTTCCCAAAGGAGGTATTTGAAGAAGTATCAAAATATACTGGATCAGAAGATGAAAAGGCTTTGTTCAATTTCTCTTCTACTTCATTGATGTGCAATTGTGGCATTTTTTCTGATTTTATGGGAGGTTAGATATATCTATATGACTAATATTTTGTGTCTTACAAATTTAATTTTCAATATAAAAATAAGACTTATTGATGATTATTCAAAATGTGTAAACACTATCGGCCCATAGTGTTTCAGATCCCGCCCGCCGGTCCCCTGGCATTCTCTTGAAAATCAGTCCTTTATTTTTTTATTTTTGACCGAAATCTGCTAAATTTGAAACAGTATATGTGTATAATGTTTCAAGACGATACTTATGAATGATTGGCATCGCCACGATGATCAGGGCGGCATCACAATTTTTTCTCTGTAAATTAGATCAAGGTATCCCAAAACTCCTGAAAACATTCCTCCACAAATGTTTTCAGCACCTCACTATCGGAATGCTTTACTTTGAAATAATAATTCGGGCGTCTGCTTGCCCGATCTGGAAACATGATCACATAGATGTTTTTTGAAGAAACCTGATATAATTCAATTTCAATATCATTCCTTGTCCACGTTTCTTTCAAAACCAAGTCCTTTTCATCATTTCGACCTTTTAGCCCCGATGAAACTTCAAATGAATAGGATTCCTGAAACTCTGTTTTGCACCAAGCATGTAATTCCCTAAATGTTAATGGACGTCTTGCATCTGCTGCGTAGAGGAGCTCTTTATTCGGTTTTCCGTGAGGATACAGCAGGTCCACGTGCATACCATCCTGAACAAGGGCATCAATGAGAGGCTTGAAATCCAAATCAGCAGTCAAAAGTGTTGCCTGGTGCATATTACGGCGGAAGGAATGGGTAAGCATGTCAACCGCAATCATTATATCAACTTTTTTTTGCTGGACTGTTCTTCTTCTTCGCCTGGATGAGCCTTCATAGACATGTACGCCAGGAATGGTACGTAGATCGTTAAATAACTCTTCCATTGGTTTTATTCGAGCAGCATAATCCTCATTACTTTCACCATTTTTCTGGGGAGGCATGGAGTCATAGTAAAAGGTTTTGCTAAACCCTCCGAATACTTTGGCATAGTCAATTTGAGTGGCGTCAAAAAACGAATATCGTTTTGCAGCGTCCTCAATCATTTGCCGCCAACAGCCCCCGTCAACAAATAAATACCTTGTCTCTTTTGGTCCGTTGTATCCACTACTCATGAATATGCCCGACATAGTTACTTTTCTTTTGTGAAACTTATAAACATTGAAAATACTAAATTAAGTTCCAAAGCAGGAATGAAGGACTTATTTGTCTTTTCACAAGCCAAATCTAAACCACAACGGCCAGTTCACCCTGAGAAAGCATGTCGGCAGCATCAGTCCATTCGCCGGTTACACCTTCAAAGCGGGCGACGTGCTGTGCGGTGTAGGTTTCGTGCGCACCGTCGCGGTCGACGTACAGGTTGGTGTTCCCCCCGCTCTCGGTGAGGGTTACGAAGTCGTTGATCGCGGAGGTGACGGGATCGTATCCAAAGAGAACATCCACGAGCTGCAAAGCATCACTTTCAGTCCCGTCAAAATCTATAATCCGGTTCAGGCCGTTAAGGGCATCATCCCCGGCCAGAACGAAGGTGTCCGCACCATTGCCGCCCTCCAACCGGTCGAGGTTCCCTGCCCCGGCATAGAGGAAATCATTCCCGTCTCCACCATACAGAAGATCCGTGCCGTCTCCACCGACTAGAATGTCGTTATCACCATATCCGCGCAGAGTATCGTTTCCTTCTCCGCCGAAGAGTTCGTCATCACCGTCATTCCCGTTGGATGTGTCATTCCCTGCCCCCAGAAGAATAATATCCTTCGTGCTGCCCCCATTGAGGGTTTCACCGGAGGCGGTCCCGAATACCCAGCCATCATAAAGATCAAAACTAGCCGTTGCCCCATCTGCAAAACGAAGCGTATCGATATACTGGGCTGTATTTGTGCCGAGCTGGTTTTCAACCTCGATCTCGTCAAACCCCGCATTCAGAGTAATTATGAGATCAGTCGTATCGATTGTGGATGCGGCAAAACTCAGATCGTTGATATCAATCCCGGCGGCA
>JAGQXH010000651.1 GCA_020436695.1 Lewinella sp.
TCGGATTGGTCCGGCCTCCATAGGTATAGATACCCGCACCGTCGTCCAGAACGAAACAGAAGGTATCGATGTAGTTGTTCTTTATCAGGTTATCATTGCCCGCAAAACGGATACCGATATAGCCGGTATTAATGATCACATTATTCTCGGCGATCAGCCCTTCCGTGCCTTTGTAAATAGCGCTGTAGCTTTGATCATCATTGCTGCCCATCCCCGGCTGAGTGCCTGAATTCCGGATGTAATTGTGACGAACAATGGTATTCGCATTGGTGTACAAGGGCTTAATGGCACTGCTGTTGGAATTGAGGACCTCACAGTATTCGATCGTGAAATTTGAGCGCCCACGCAGGAAGGCTCCGTCGATACCGGAAAATTCGATCCGGCAGTTACGAACCTGTAAATTGTCCTTTTTGCTGCCGTCATCACTGAGGATACCATACAGATTAGCTCCGCTTAAAGTAAGTCCATCAATCACAATGTTATTGCCGATTGCGTTGGCCAGAACCCCGGTACCGGCTACTTTCACAACGTGATCAGTTGGCTTTTCGTCACCGAAGTAAACGGATATTTTCCGTGTATCCGGATTGTAATACCATTCACCGTACTGATCCAGGGTTTTGGGATGGCTCTGAATAAAATAACCGAACCCACTCGAAGGAGCGTAGGCAGGAGAACCGCTGTAAGTAATAGTAGAGCCCTGATGGTTGGAAATGCTCACTTTTTCCAAAGCCCAGATCGCCGTGCGTAATACCAGTTGTCCGCCGGTAAAATTTATGGTCGAGCCAAGGTCTTTATCGGTAATGGAGTTACTTCCGGTCGACTCGTAGGTCAAATATCCCTTATTCGGAGCATTTGCATTGGGATAGCGTCCCATGGCGTAATTGACACCGTCAATGACCACCATATTCACCACTTTACCAGTGGTCATATAGGCACTTTCGTAAATACCGTTACCTAAAGATGTCCAGTTGCCGGCCTGAACAAAGCCATTGATCACCGGTCGCTCACCGGAGCCATAGGCACTGATCACGAGCGGTTTATCGGCGGTACCCGAAAGCGTGATCACCATACCTCCGTCAAAGATCTCTCCTCTCTTGAATAAAATGGAATCGCCGGGCTGCAGGCGATCAAAGATACTGTTCAAATGCTTGATGGTCTTCCAGGGAGTAGCCGGATTCTGGGCTTCTTTAAAACTCCTTCCATCATCACCAGCTTGCGAAGAAAAATAGTAGTTAGCTGACCAAACATAATTTGTACATAGCAACAATAGTACAAACATTGCCAGCCTGGAATGAATTGCCTTCATCTCATAGGGGGATTGAGTAGATGCGATTGGTACATCTAGCATGTTAGTAATTAAGCAGCACACATACTACTTCATTGAAAACCAATAAAGACTGAGTTTAACAAGAAGACTAATGTTCAACAAGAAGGTGGGGTTGCAAAAATACTTTCCCCAGAAACGGCCCCCTTTTGCCGAATATTGTTGGCGGCTGCAAAAAAAAATTATCACATCTATACAGATAATCTCAAAACACCTAATTTCAAACTACACACAAGTAACTATTTATCAATAAAATACACCTACATTACCGTATTCAAAATTTATTTGCGAGATGGGGAGACCGAGTGACTACCAGCATCCTTCATTTTTCGATCCATCAGCCACAGTTCCCAAACTACTGGTCACTTTGTCTTCCCATCAACTACTTTCATATCGACCGTCGCATCCGATGGCTCAAAACCAGCCAAACAAACTTGGCATTCCCCACCAGATATCTTTTCCACATACGCCGGGGTTCCTGAATGAATCGATAGAACCATTCCATGCCTGCATGCTGCATCCAGACCGGAGCTCTCTTGGTTACACCGGTGATTACATCAAACGTACCGCCCACCCCCATGGTGAAGTTGACTTTATGCAGTACATCTTTGTGGTTGTATAGAAAATTCTCCTTTTTGGGAGAAGGCACGGCTACGAACAACATATTGGCGCCACTGTCAGCAATCTGTTGTGCGATCTGCGCTTCTTCACTTGGAGAGTAGTAACCATTCCGGTAACCGGCTATGATCTCCGGGCCGTATTCCTTAGTGTAGATATCTACCACTTTTTTTACAACTTCTTCCTTGGCACCGAAGAAAAAGCATTTATACCCTTTCTCATGGGAAAGCTTTACCAGATTGGGCATGAGATCGGCACCGGCTACTCGTTCGGGCAATTTGGCCCCTAGCAAACGCGCCGCCCAGACGATGCTCTGTCCGTCTGCATTGATGATATCACAGGATACCACACTTTGGTAGAGTTGTTGATCGGTTTGCATCAACACTACCTTACCGGCATTGATCACCACATGGTGGATATTCCGGCCTTCGCAAATGGCATCATCAACCAGGTTGATCGTTTGGTCCATCGTGAGCGCATCCACGGGAATGTTCATGAAATCAATTTTCATTTTCTACGAGCTTTGGTTTGTGAGTTTCCATTAAGGCATTTACCATTCTTTCGGCGGAGTGACCATCCCAGAATTCAGGTCTGGAGGGACTACGATCCATCGACAGGGTCTCGTAATAAGAATCCCTGATGCGCTGAATATTATTTCCGACCAGCATACTGGCACCGCCGTGTTCCCGCAATGTGATAGGACGCTCCGTATTCCAGCGCAGGGTCAGACAGGGCGTACCCAGCACGCAACATTCTTCCTGAAGACCACCCGAATCGGTCAGCATAATGCGGGCCCCCATATTGAGCCGCAGCATCTCGTGATAACCTACCGGTTCGAGCAGAATGAGATTGGGCGCAGATACGACCATATCCCACAGTCCGAACTGCTGTAACTGTTTTCTGGCCCGTGGATGGATCGGCCAGATCAGGTGTTGATCCTTTGCCACTTCGTTGACCAGGAATTCGATCATGGGCGTAAGGATATCCTTATGATCCACATTGGACGGACGGTGCATGGTCATCAGTGCATAATGATCGTCCTGTGGGAGCGTTGCCGGTAAGTCACAGTCTTTAGCCAGGTTATCGGCGATGATCTTTTCCATCGATAAGGCGCCGGCTTTATCGCGGTTCGATTCCAGGGTATCGATCATGATATTTCCTACAAAACAGATCTTCTCTTCGGGCGTACCTTCCCGTCGCAGGTTCTCCGATGAAAGCCGGTCCGGAGTCAGGAGCAGATCGGATAAGCGATCCGTTACCAGACGGTTGATCTCTTCCGGCATGCGCATATCACCGGAACGAAGACCGGCCTCGATGTGACAAACTTTAATGCGATGACGCTTGGCGATCACCGAGCAGGACAGGGTTGCGTTCACATCGCCTACCACCACTACCCAGTCCGGTTTTTCCGTTACCAGTACTTTTTCAAATTCGATCATCGTATTGCCCAGTTGCTGGGCATGACTGCCGGACCCTACGTGTAGGTTGATGTCGGGTTCCGGGATATTGAGCGCCTGAAAAAAAGCTTCTGACATCCGAACATCATAGTGCTGACCGGTATGCACCAAGATATGTTCAATGGTTTCACCCTCCGCCGGGTATGCTTCCAACGCGCGAATAAACGGTGCGATCTTCATAAAATTAGGCCGCGCACCAACTACAGAGATAATTTTCATTTTGGGCAAGTTTGTTCGTGAGATAATGCATTTGACTAGAACAAAAGGGGTGATAGTTTTTTAGCGTTGTCAGTAAAGGGGCGAAGGATCTTTTTGGTATTGGATGGATTTCCCGGGATCACCCGGACTGATGGCCATTAATGCCCTTCTGTCCGGACAGCCGATCCACCGGTCAACACCCCATCCGATACCAATTCCAGATAGTGGCTCATGGCATAGAACATCCAGGCCTGTGCCCACCGCATATACGGCACGGCAGACTTGAAATACTTCTTGATCTGGAAGGAAAAATATCCTTTTCTCATTTGCATGTGGTCGATGGTCCAATTGAGCACCCGATCAGCCACAGCCTTGTGTTCTTCGAATTTATCGAGCCGGATCAGCGTGATGATAAACTGAGCCGGAGCGTGTATATCGATCGGATAGACCGAATTGTTATAATATTTCGGGACACCTGCTTCCGTGAAAAAAGTATTGACATAGTAATCAAATCCTTTGTTCACGTACTCCTGATAGGACGTATCGCCGGAGTATTTCATATAATCGGAGATACACTCGAGGTTGTAGCCCGTGTGAAAATTATCGATCCACTGGTGAAAAGAGTAGGTTCCATAGGCCCAGGCACCATTTTCCTGCTGGTGGTTACAGCAGAACGTTACTGAGCTTTTGGCCGCGTCTATCAGCTTTTCTTCTCCGGTGTAGTGATACACCCGGGCCAGCAACTTGCTTCCCAGTAAAGAAGCATTGAATACCACACTATTATCCAGCGGTGAGTAGGAAAAAGCAAAAGTCCCATCCTCCGCATTGGTGCGATTGAGGTCATTCATTATGAAATCGCAGGTGCTGCGCGCAGCGGTCAGCAGTTCTTTTTCCTCCAGTATCTCGTAGGCGTCCAGCAAGCCGTTGGCAATAAATGTAGAGGCTACTACGGTAGGCGTATACCTGGGTTGAAAAAAGGCCCTGGCCTGCCAGTCGAAATTATATCCCCAGCACCGGCCACTCCAGCCGGGCGTGGACAGCTCCAGCAATATATCGATAAAAAAGCGGATCTTTTGCAGGTAAACTTCTTTGTTCTCCCTCCGGTACAGGGCACAATAACTGGACAAAAAGAGTCCTAAGGCCTTGGGGTTGAAATCCTTCTCCACTCCCAGCAGCGGCCGTAGGTTGATCGGCGACCGCTTAAAGCCCTGTATCCAGGCCAGACGCGCCAGCCTGCTGTTGCGCAGCGGCGGAATGGCCTGAAAGAGCTTGCTGTTCAGTCCGTCGTACGGATCCCAGCCCTTATATCC
>JAGQXH010000652.1 GCA_020436695.1 Lewinella sp.
GTGCGTGAGGGAGACCGGTACCTGGCATTTCTGGCTACTAAAGAATCCGGGAGCGATATAGAGGAGTGGATGTTTACTCCAGTGGAAGTAATTCCGGGAACTACTCAGGATAATTGGGTCAGTGTTCGTTTGGTGCAAGAGATTCCGGAAGATGCTCAATTCGCGCTCAATAATGCCTATTATCTCCTCGCTGAAATGAAAAAAGGAGAAGCAGAACATAGTCATTGAGACCAGTAGCACATTTGCACTGCTCAGCCTGTTTTTGCTATTAGAGCGTGTCTAAATTTTAGACACGCTCTTAAAATAATTTCCGATTTAATAGAAGTAATCTGAAAATATAAAAATGAAAAAGCTACAAATAAAAATACCACTCATTCTGCCGGAAGTGCCGGACGAAAAGGATCAATGCGTTGATATGCTGATCAACCGCTTGCGGGATGCCAAAGGCCTGGAAAAAGTACATCTGTCCGAGAAAACGGACAACGGTGTACCTCAGCTTTGTTTTCATTATGATCCCGATCTTATTTCACTAGATCGCGTTCGCACCCTTGCCAGGCAAACGGGTGCAGAGATCACTGAAAAGATCGGCCATAAACTCATTGAAGTGAGCGGTATCCGTCACACGCGCCATGCCCGGAACGTTGAGCGAAAATTGCAAAGATTGAATGGCGTCCTGGAGGTCGCAGTTTCGGCTTCCGGCATGGTGCGACTTGAGTTTGATACCAGCCAAACCAATGAAACTGTATTGTTCCAGGCTTTGCGAAAGGAAGGGCTTGATATACCGGATACCAAAGTAAGTGCCGAGCGTTTTCTTCAAAAAATAGAGGTAGCTGAAAGTGTGCGAAAAGAAAAGCGGACAGATGAAAAAGAACATGATCATGACCATGAAGAAGGAGAACCCCATGATCACGCTCATGGGGGGATCTTTGGGAAAAATACTGAGCTGATCTTTTCCATGATCTGTGGGGTGCTGTTAGGTGTCGGTTTTGGACTTTCCTATTTTGAAGCTGCCCCCTCCTGGTTAAGCCTGGCGCTTTATATCGGGGCGTATTTCTTCGGTGGATTTTTTACCGCTAAGGAAGCTATCGAAACGGTTGCTAGAGGAGGTTTCGAAATTGACTTTCTCATGCTGGTAGCTGCCATAGGTGCGGCCTTACTGGGGGAATGGGCCGAAGGAGCCTTGCTGCTGTTCCTCTTCAGCTTAGGACATGCCCTGGAGCATTATGCAATGAATAAAGCTCGAAAATCTATTGCCGCCTTAGCAGACCTTGCTCCTAAAACTGCTTTGCTAAAGCAAAACGGCAAGATCGAAGAAGTCGGCATCGGGCAATTGAGTATCGGTGACATCATCGTGGTAAAACCAAACAGCAAGATATCGGCAGACGGTGTGGTGGTTAATGGTAAAAGTAGTGTAAATCAGGCCCCTATTACGGGAGAGAGTGTGCCGGTGGACAAGGTGCCCGTAGATGATCCCGATAGGGACTGGTCCGATAAAAGTGAGATCAGGGATGAAAACCGGGTATTTTCAGGCACGATCAATGGCAACAACACCCTGGAAATAAAGGTGATCAAAGCAGCCAAAGACTCTACCTTATCGCGCCTGGTGAAGCTGGTGAATGAAGCACAAACCCAAAAATCACCGACTCAACGTTTTACGGATAAGTTTGAGAAATACTTTGTGCCGTCCGTCCTGCTTCTTGTAGTAGTGCTCAATTTTGCCTTCCTGGTGGTGGATGAAACCTTTAGCGAAAGCTTTTACCGGGCCATGGCAGTATTGGTAGCGGCCAGCCCTTGTGCTCTGGCCATTTCCACCCCGAGTGCCGTGCTGAGCGGAGTAGCCCGGGCGGCCAAAGGTGGGGTGCTGATCAAGGGTGGACGACCGCTGGAAGATCTGGGCGAACTTACTGCTGTGGCCTTTGACAAAACAGGAACCTTAACTGAAGGGAAACCCAAACTTACCGAAGTGATTGTCCTGGGCAATAAAGGGGAAGAGGAAGTATTAAAAACGGCCGTAGCGGTAGAAAATCTCAGTGATCACCCTTTAGCGAAAGCGGTCGTGCACGATGGGAAAGAGCGCCTGAAGGGGGCCGATATACCGCAGGCTGAAAATCTGGAGGCAGTGCTTGGAAAGGGGATCAAAGCTACCTTGGGTGATGACAAGATTTACATTGGCAATCTGGACTTGTTTGAAACTCTGGATAGTAAAAAACCACCCGCAGAAATAGAGGATAAGGTAAAGTCCTTAGAGGCCGAAGGAAATACCACGATGCTGATCCGGAAAAATGATACTTATATTGGCATTCTGGCCCTGATGGACACCCCGAGGGCTGAGGCGAAAAATACCCTGGAGCAATTGCAAAAGATCGGCATTAAGCGCATGATCATGCTCACCGGTGACAATCAGCAGGTAGCCGACGCAGTGGCTAAAGAGATTGGTCTTACCGATGCCTGGGGTAGTTTGTTACCTGAAGAAAAGGTAGAGGCTATCAGAGAGCTAAGGGACAAGGAATCCAAAGTAGCCATGGTGGGCGATGGGGTGAACGATGCCCCGGCAATGGCCAATAGCACGGTAGGTATCGCCATGGGAGCTGCCGGCAGCGATGTAGCACTGGAAACCGCCGACATTGCTCTGATGGCCGATAAACTGGAGACATTGCCCTTTGCTATCGGACTAAGCAGAAAGTCTAAAGGCATTATCAAGCAAAACCTTTGGGTAAGCCTTGGGATAGTGGCTTTACTGATTCCCGCCACCATTTTCGGATTTGCCAACATCGGTATTGCAGTGCTCATCCATGAGGGTTCTACGTTGCTGGTGGTGTTTAATGCGTTGAGATTATTAGTTTATAAAAAGTAGCAAAAATTGAAAAAAAGTACATTCACGATTAGTAAAATGGATTGCCCTTCCGAGGAGCAAATGATCCGCATGAAACTGGAATCCTTTCCCCAGGTGAAGCATCTGGAGTTTGACATTCCCTCCCGTAAGTTGGAAGTTTTTCACCAGGATGATGTAGAACTCATCCAAGCTGCTATCAGTGAACTCCATCTCAATGACCAATTGCAAAGTACTGCTGAGGCTGAATTGCCCGTAGAGGTCGACGATACGCAACAACGGAAAATATTATGGTGGGTACTGGGTATCAATTTTGGTTTTTTTGTGATCGAAATGACCACCGGTTGGATATCACGGTCTATGGGGCTGGTGGCCGATTCTCTGGATATGCTGGCCGATTCCATCGTGTACGGGCTAAGTCTTTTTGCTGTAGGAGCAGCTATTTCCCGGAAGAAAAGAGTAGCGAAGGTCAGCGGATACTTTCAGATGGGACTGGCTATGCTGGGTTTTTCGGAAGTACTACGCAGGTTTTTCAGCGAAAGTGAAACCCCCTTGTTTCAATGGATGATCATCGTTTCTCTTCTGGCGCTTGTGGGTAATTTGGTTTCTCTTTGGTTGATCAATAAGGCCAAGAGTAAAGAAGCTCACATGCAGGCGAGCGCAATTTTTACCTCTAATGATATCATTGTGAATGGAGGGGTGATACTGGCCGGGGTACTCGTTTTCTGGCTGGATAACAAATGGCCCGACCTGATTGTTGGCGGGATCGTTTTTGGCTTTGTGATGCGTGGAGCAATAAGAATACTAAAACTGGCAAAGTAATATAATATGATAAAAATTGAAGAAAAAGGGAACAACATTTATATGGTTGCTTCCGGGAAACTAAACGACGAGGATTATGACAAAATGTTGCCTTTGCTTAGGCAAAAAATCAATGCTTATGAAAAAATCAATTGGTACTTTCAGATGAAAGATTTTGAAGGTTGGACCCCTCACGCTTTTTGGCGGGACTTAAAGTTTGATCTTCAAAACAAGGGACACCTGGAAAAAGTCGCCATTGTAGGTGAAAAGAAATGGCAAGAGTTGATGACTGCTACTATGAACCTTTTTACAAATGTAAAGATCTGGTATTTTGATGAAGAGGATGCCTTGATTGCAAAGGAATGGGTTGAAAGCTGAAGAAGTCTTTCGGAAAGGAATAATTTAGTTAATTCCCTTTTCAAAAATAGGAAGATACCCCAAACTGTATTCCGCCGATCTTTTTCGGTGGATTGGAAAGAATATCTGTTTGCCTCATAAACCGGTAATTGAGCCGGAAGCCGGTAGAAGGAACTGGCCGGAAGCTCAGGCCCGGCACCATAGCCCAAAGTTGATCTCCTATCTTTCCGCCGGTTTCTCTGAAGCGGCCGACGTTCCAGTCGACATATTCCAGGCGTATTGCAAAATTGATCAGAGCATTATCAAAGCCCCAAAGGTCTCGCTTCCATAGAGGCTGGATAATGTCGACAAATCCGCCCCTTTGCCGGTTACCATACTGCTGGGAATAAGTTTCGGGGATATCCAAACGGATCCAGGCCCATTCCCCTACGAGTGTGGTGCCGGTTATCGAAAGAGTTGTATTGAAATCCACAGCGATCACATCGAGTCTTCTCCTTTTATCCAATATCAAGCCGTCTTCTTCAAAGGTGTTGTAAATGCCTCCCATGTAGGATATTCCTATCTCTCCGATCCTGTTGTTGCGTAAAGCCAATTTCCCACTCAACAAAGGGGAACCATTACTGCTTTCTTCGAATCTTTCTTTATTGGCTTTTGCCGCCGGCAGAAAGGTCTGGTTCCGGTGGTTGCTGATGATCGAATCATCAAATCCGTTGGTCAGATAAACTTCGTAACCGAAAGCCCAGTCGTTTTGGTAATGTTTTCCATAAAGGCCAAAACCTACATTACTCCAGGTAGCGGGCAGCATTTCAGTCATGGCAATGGGACGATCTACAAATTCCCATTTGGGGCCGTCGTGGTTTTGGTTAAAGGCTCCGATCGGATTCATTACTACACCACCCCGGAAATTTAAAAAAGGATG
>JAGQXH010000653.1 GCA_020436695.1 Lewinella sp.
TTATCCCGCCTTTAATCTTTACTCCTGACACCTGTACCTGAGCTTTTTTATTTTCAGATCGAAGTATTCGGCTCAGTAGATTTGCACATCCTGGCCATCATCCTGGTGAAAAAACAATGAAAATTCCGATATTAAGCCAGAAAACACATCGGGAAGGATAAACTGGTCATTTTTTGATAACGCACTAAAATGCCTACCTGCAAAGTCACTTCAACCGACGGCAGCGTCTTTCCGGCCAATTCAGCTATAAACTAGTCATCAAACCAATTTTGTAGTGAAGAAACTGGAACGTAGTCTTTCCCTCCCATACGTCATCGCAATCGCCATAGGGGGTATGCTGGGAAGCGGCATTTTTGTCTTACCCGGGATTGCAGTGGCGAAAACAGGGCCTTCTGTCTGGCTGGCCTATCTTCTGGCAGGTCTGTGTATTTTACCGGCCGTACTCTCCAAATCAGAACTGGCCACCGCTATGCCTACCTCGGGAGGAACGTATGTATATATTGAAAGGACCTTTGGCCCCCTGCTCGGCACCATTTCAGGCCTTGGTCTATGGCTATCCTTATTGTTGAAGAGTTCGTTTGCACTGGTGGGCCTGGGAGCTTACCTTTTGGTGATTGCGGATTTCCCGCTTAAAACGGTCGCCCTAATTTCACTGGGGCTGATCCTGATGCTGAATATTTTCGGCATTAAGAAAGTGGGAAAGGTACAGCTGGTGGTTGTTTCCCTGAGTGTTACCGGACTACTGGTCTTATTAATTTTCGGTATCATCAATATAGAACCCGCCAACCTGGAACCCGCTTTCACCCATGGTCAGAAAGGTTTGATCTCGGCCATTGCCTTTGTATACATTTCATTCGCCGGCGTTACGAAAGTAGCAGCCATTGCCGAAGAAATTAAGGACCCGAATAGAAATCTGCCCCTGGCTATGGTGCTTTCGCTGGTGCTTATTACCGCCATCTACTCCCTGGTCACCTTTTCTCTGGTAGGAAACATTCCGGTAGATCAACTAACCAGCGGAGCAAACGGGGGACCCGATATTCACCCCATTTACACTTTCGCGCACTCGATGGGAGGTAAAATAGCCGGCTATGCCGCTGCCGTTATCGGCGTGATCACGCTGATCTCCATGGCAAATTCAGGCGTCCTGGCGGCTTCCCGCTTTCCATTTGCCATGGGCCGTGACAAACTACTCCCGGGTTTAATGACCCGGATCCACCAAAAACATCTCACGCCGGTGGTTACCATTTTCCTCACTTGCTCCATGATGGCCCTGGTCATTATTTTTCTGGATGTGGAAAAGATCGCCAAGCTTGCCAGTGCATTTAAAGTGACGATGTTCATCATTGTCAATGCCTGTGTGATCGTACTGCGGGAAACGGCTGTACAGTGGTACCAACCCAGCTACCGCGCTCCCCTCTACCCTTACATACAGATTTTCGGGATTATTTCCGGTTTTGTGTTGCTGGCTTTCCTGGGTGCTTTTTCCCTGGTGGTAGTGCTGCTCATTTCCGTACTCGGCCTGCTGATCTATTGGTTATACGGCCGAAAATGGAGCAATCGCAGCGGCGTGTTGCAGCGGTATGGTCACCGGCCGGCCTTATTGTCATTGGACAAAAACAAAAAGGCTGAACCGGCGCATCAGGCCCCCTCCAACTGGATCACGGGAAATGCGCAAACTGATCTTACCAAAGCGTTGACCGGCAACGCACAGGTAGTAGTTCCTTTATTTGGGAAAGAACGATCTCCAGAGATGTTGACGGAAATGGGAGCTGCTCTTTCCGAACACAATAAATTGCAGGTCATCCACATCACCGAAGTACCCGACCAGACGATGTTGGACGCTCTACTGGAAGATAAGACCACCATGCAGTCGCTGAATCGCCGGATCGGGGCCATGGCCGCTGACAAAAAGATCGAGGTAGGTTTTGACGGTGTTGTCACGCACGATATGGCGACTACCTTACAGGAGATCACCAACCAGACCCTTTGCCGGTGGATGGTGATGGGTTGGAACGGCCGGGAGCGTAACGGCATTTTAATTCACAACCCCATCGGCTGGCTGCTCGGGCATCTGAACTGCAATTTTGCGCTATTTAAAGACCAGGGTATTCGATATATCCGCAGGATACTGGTCTGCCTTCGCCCCGGGCGGAATAACCCGCATTTTTTAGAAGCAGCGGGCCAGATCGCCCGATTTTATGATGCTGAGCTTCTACTCTGTCGCATTGTTCCTTCCAATTTTTCCGATGCGGAAATTGACAGCTTACGCCATCTTTCAAAAATGTTATTAACGGATTGCGGCGTTACGGGAGACGTATTGATCCTGAAGAACGATGATCCGCTGGAGGCCATTGCCAAAGAATCCGCCCGCCATGACCTCATGTTGATCGGTACGGCAGCAGAACAAAATTTCAAGCATTTGCTAGTGGGGACCGGGCGCGATAAGTTTACGGAATCGGCGGCTTGCTCGGTGTTGCGATTGACTATTCAGGCTTGAGGTGAAGAGGTTGGATTATTGGCTTCCGCAAGTGCATTATCGTATTATTAAAACGGAGTTTTTTGGACGCCCAGGCGCAGGCAGCGCCTACGACTAACGGGGAATATTCCATTGTTTGCACTATTTAAAAAAAAATGACGATGGGGATCACTCCTGTTGGTGTGGTGGATCTAAACTTTGCCGGATAACAGATCTAACCAATCGAAAACCGATATCATGTCTTGGTAAATCTGCCCTGGTTGCCTTGCGTTGAGTACATCTTAACTCATTGGCATTACTATTCCACCCTCCTCCTCTTGCCGCCCGAAGATTAAAAGCATTATATCCTCTTGGATCATAAACGTTTATGGAATCGGAATCAGACCAGATCCAATTCCAACACCATTCAGCAACATTGCCGCTCATATCATAAAGTCCAAGTCTATTAGATCGGAAAGAGCCCACCGGCGCAGTATGTAGATAGTTGTCAATAGTGTCTTTCCCATTAGCATATTGAGACAAACTATCTACAACAGAAGTGCCGGACCATCTTTCATTTTGCCCTTGGCTAAGAGCAGCATATTCCCATTCTATTTCTGTTGGCAAACGATATCCTGTAGCCTCCCAATCTATCTCTACTTTACCCCTATTAATGTCATAAGCAGGTATATAACCATTTTGCTGACTTAGCCAATTGCAATAGATCACGACATCCATCCAGCTAATGTTGATAACTGGTCGATCGTCACGGCCCCATCCTAGATCATCAGGCAGTTTTCGGATAGTGTTTTTGCAAAATGCATCATAATCTTCAAAGGTGACTTCATATGGGGCTATGTAAAAATCCTTCAAAACGACTTCATAAACCGGCTGTCCATTCTTTCTATTAAGCTCGAAATGATTTCCTAATAGAAAATTCCCCCCCTTAATCAAAACCATTTCATCTTTATTATCGACTTCTTCATCTTGAGAACATCGGGAAAAAGTAAGCAGTAATAAAGCTACCAATAGCATCAGGCGCGACATGGAATTATTTTTTTCTATTTAAGTGAATTCACCAGGCTGATCTTGCAAGACGAAATCCAATAGCGAAAGTGGCGCTTTCTGGGTTTGTCCCACCTCGCTGAGTGCAACGCAGGTATTTGTTACCATAACTTGCTGCACCACCTCTCACCAGCCGGTAAGGAACATTATACCAGGTATCGGGGCCTTTAGGATCCGTAACTGCTTTTGGAGCCTCAATTTGCCGATCTTTTTTAGCATATCGATCCTTGCCCTGCCAGTCCCAACACCACTCAGATACATTACCGGTCATATCGTAAAGGCCAAGATCATTCGGTTTGAAGGAACCTACCGGAGCCGGATGATCATAGCCATCCTCGTTGCCTTGGATATTAGCGTATAATTTTAATTCATTTTCGTCAGAGGTTCCGGCCCATTTATCTTTGCGACCACGACTTCGGGCAGCAAATTCCCATTCTGCTTCAGTGGGCAGGCGATATCCATCGGCCTTCCAATTGGCAGTAACTTCTTCATCATCGATGGTATAAACCGGCGTGAAGCCATGTTCCTGACTCAGCCAATTGCAATACGTAACTGCATCAAACCAACTAACAAAGATAATGGGTCGTTTACCTCGTCCACGATCCAGATCTGGTTTTAAATCCCTAATGGTCGCATTGCAAAATGTATCAAATTCTTCATAGGTAACTTCGTAGCGGCCAATATAATAATCACTTAAAGTAACTTCTTGCAACGGCCGCTCATTGGACCAGCCATCACCAAATGCATCGCCTTTCATAAAGGTGCCTCCATTTATGAATACCATTTTTTCATCATTGAAATGTTGGGAGCAAAAAGAAAAAGAGAATAGACAAAGGATCAGAAAGATTATTAGGCGCGACATATTGTTTAAAGTTAAGTAGCGAAGCAAAGTTATAGTTTCCTCTCTTTTGTGGCTATGAATTTCACCAAAACGTTCATGAAAAGTTGAGTGATCGAGAGCGATTTACCCATTGATCTGCGTTTGCAATGATGATCCCATATCCTATTCCATTCTACCATCACTCAACAATCCCCAAGCCTCTCGATAAAGCTCTGCAAGGACTACAGCCTGTTCTGAAATATCAACTTATAACTTGGTATCGACCTCTGTTTTGTAAATATATTGTTGTATAAAAAAAACAAAAAAGACCCACCGAAAACGATGAGTCTTTTTGTCTGAGTAGCGGAGGCAGGACTTGAACCTGCGACCTTCGGGTTATGAGCCCGACGAGCTACCAACTGCTCCACTCCGCGATATTTAGTACCCAAAAAACGGAATTTTGAGTGCCTGCGTTCAGGCTTTCCGCAATTGGGAATGCAAATGTAAAAGTAATTCTTATACTTTGCAATAGTTGCGTGAATATTTTTCTTTCAAAGTATT
>JAGQXH010000654.1 GCA_020436695.1 Lewinella sp.
GTGTCTACGTGATCTCTGTGGAAGACACCGAAGCACCGATGCTGACCTGTCCTCCCGATGTGAATCTGAGTCTGACGGGAGATTCCTGTGACATTGCCTATACTTTGCCGCTTCCTCCGGGAGTGACGGACAATTGCGGTGTCTATCTGGATGGAAAACAGGTGCAACCCAGCGATACGGCCAGTGCTCTACTGACCTTCTCTTTCGACCCTAACCTGACGGATTATGTTGCCGACAAGCGTACCATAAGCTTTAGTGGGGTGGCAGCAAACGCTCTGACGGATGTAACATTGACCGTGGATTTTCTCGGTGACTTTACGGGCAATCGGGCTGCCATGGATATTCTGGGTGAGAACCTCACGCTGTTGGGGCAGACGCCTGCCGGAGCTGCTGATTGCAGTACCCCCGGTCAAATGGTATTCAATATTCCGGCTGCTACGTTTAACAGTTGGGCGGCTGACGGTCAACTGGATATTATGCTTCGTCCGCTCAGCGTGCCGGTGCCGCCGGGAGTTCCGGGCGACGGTATCAACCCCTGTGAGCCGGATTCGGTGAATGCCAATGGCGACAACGATGGCCGGAGCTATGTGTTCCTGACAATTGATTACGGATCAATAACGCCCAGCTATTATACAACCGGTGCTACGGTAACACCGCTTACCCCCATGCCTGTACCTGCACTGTCACCTACTCTGGATTTTAAACTGGGAGAGACGGAGGTTTTTTATATCGTTCATGACCTGGCCGGAAACCCGGATACCTGTAGCTTTAAGGTAACGGTAGATGATCCTATTCCGCCGGAAGCCTTGTGTAAACCGCTGGGTGGACTACCGATCAACCCTTCCGGCCTGCAGGTGGAGGTTTTCGATGTATCGGATGTAGATTTCGGCAGTTATGATAACTGCGGTATCGATACAGCTTTTATTTCTCCCAATACTTTTACCTGCGCGGATGGCGGCCAGCCAGTCACTATTACGCTCACGGTTCGGGATGCTGCGGGTAATCAAAGCGAGTGTACCACTACGCTGGGGATCATCCTCGAAGGGCCGGAACCGAGCTATAACTACGGTTTATGTGGCGGCGATTCTCTTTATCTGTTTGCCAATCCTCCTTCTCCGGGGCCGGAGGCTTATACCTATCGCTGGTATCGGGCTTCCAATCCCGGAGCGGTCATCTCAACTAAACGAAATCCGGTTATTTCCAACATCGATCCTTCCTTTGAGGATTTCTATACGGTAGAGATCAAAGGCATTTTCAATGGTTGTACTGCGGAAAACTCCGTATTTGTTGAGGTGAATGCTATTCCGTTACAGCCGGAATTGGTTACGCAGTCTACCTTTTGTAGCTCGGAACCCATTGTATTGGGCTTTAACGGAAATATTCCGGATGACGGCGATGGGATCACCTTTTACTGGTACTCTGGAACGGCTCCGAATGGTACGCTGATGGCTACTACCGACGAACCGGAGTATTCCATCCCTCCACCACATACTTTAGGCAATAAAAAATACTATCTGGAGGTTGAAGCCAGTGGGTGTACGTCGCGACCCAGTGTTACCAAAACAGTGAATATTGTAAATCGGCCGGTCGCTGATATTACGCAGATGGATACTTCCGTTTGTGCCGGTGAAAATATTACGTTGAGCACCCTGGTAGCCGGAACTTCCATCAGTGGTTACAAATGGATCGGTCCGGATAATTTCAGCTCTACGCAGCAATCGCCCACGGTAGGACCTTTAGCCGATACCAAAGCGGGTTATTACTATCTGACGGTTGCCCGCAATGAATGTGTTTCCGCACCGGATTCCGTGCTGGTCACGGTGCGTCCGAAACCATCCACACCGGCGATCACCTCCAATGGTCCGGTTTGTGAAGGAGAGAATCTGATCTTGACCACCACCGCTACCGGAGCCAGTTCTTACCGCTGGCTGCACAATAACGATGAGTTTATTACAACCATACCGTCCTATACTATTTCCGGAGCCGATCCATCTGACGGAGGCAACTGGCAGGTGGCGGTCACCCGTAACGGATGTTTGTCCAGCCCCGCCGTTGCCGTGAACGCAGTGGTCAATCCGGCGCCGGATGCCAGCGCAGACGCCGAGCCGCAACCTGTTTGTGTCGGTTCTGCGGTCACGCTCATGGGCGATTCGGATATCAGCGGTGTGAGCTATAAATGGACAGGACCCGGTATTCAACCCCGCTTTTCCAAAAATCCGGTGATCAATCAGGCTACTATGGCCAATAACGGCACGTTCGTGCTGGAAGTGACCAGCCAGCCCGGATGTAAGGATACGGCCACCGTGCAACTGAGTGTCGTGGAAGGTATTTCCTCCATCGATATTGTTGATGATGCTCCAAGCTGCCTTACCGGCCCAACGGATATTCATCTGGTGCCTTCCGTCTTTCCGGTAGATGATGGCAGTTATACCTATACCTGGCGCCGGAACAGTATGGTCTTTTCTACCGAAAAGATCGCATTGATCCCCAACGCTACGGCGGCTGAAAGTGATAATTATTCCCTTGAGGTTAAAACCGGTAACGGCTGTTCATCCGGATTTGTTACCTATACACTCGATCTGAAGAATGCACCACTCACTCCGGCAATTCCTTCTTCACCGACAGGCTCATTCCAATTTTGCCTGGGAGATGACATTGTACTGAGAACTACGGACTATGCAGGGGAAGGTACTTCGGTGACCTACTATTGGGTGAAGACTCAGGGTAATCAGCAAACGACTACCACGGTACCCGAACTGGTGATCCCGGATGCGAAAATGGATGACACCGGTCAATATAGTGTGTATGTGGTAATCGACGGCTGTAATTCGCTTAATTCTCCGGCAGTAAATGTGACCGTAAGCAGAATACCGACAGTGAGTGCGAGTAGTAACAGTCCGGTTTGTGAAGGTAATAATATTCAACTGATGGCCCAATCCAGCCAGGGCGCTACATACGCCTGGGGCGGGCCGGTGACTTCCAGTTTGCAAAATCCGTCTTTCCCCACAACCGATCAATTGACGGAAACGGCAGAATATTATGTGATAGCAAATCTGAACGGCTGTAAGTCCGATACTGCGTTTGTACAGGTTACTGTAAAGGATACGCCTACTAAACCGATGGGCATATCCAATGGGCCATTGTGTATCAGTGGAACGGATGATGAACTGGAACTGTCCGTCACGCAAGGTACATATTCGCCCGGGGCCAGCTACCGATGGTACCTGACCAGCACTGATAATCCGATCGGTTCTCCCACTACCGACCGTACGCTGCTGGTAAGCACCTTCACTGGATTTTCGAACGGTACCCATGACTTTTTTGTCCGGGCTGAACTGAATGGTTGTACGTCTCCCTTATCCAACCCGGTGAGTGTGACGTTGAACAGGGTACCGACCAATCAGGCTTTTGCCGGTCGTGATACGGTGCTCTGTACGGGTAATTTCCAGTTGCGGGCAACCAAACCCGCACTGGGTACGGGCCTTTGGACGCTGGTAGACGGTGATCCGACGGGAGTAACCATTGCCAATCCCAATGATGCCAACAGTCCGGTCAACGGTTTGACGATCGGCGGCGGACCATACACTTTGCGATGGACATTATCGAACGGCGCATGTGTTGATTACTCTTACGACGATGTGGTGGTAACGGTCAGTTCCGGAGAAACAGCGTTTGCCGGAGATAACATTCTGGCCTGTGTAGACGAAGTGGTCAATCTCAGCGCCACGCCTTTGTCCGGAAATACCAGCGTTGGTAAGTGGACGCAACCCGAAGCTCAAAACCTGCTTGGGGTGGATATTGTAGATGAAACCGATCCGAATACACTGATTGAAGGGCTGGAGCCGGATAATGTCTATGTGTTCACCTGGACAGTAACCAGTGAATGTGGTGTCAGTCAGGATCAGGTCAATGTCACTATATCGGATCCGATACCGGATGCCGGTTTCGATGATATAGCCTGTAACGATCAGGGGGTATTTCAACTGGAAGCTGCCCGACCAACCTCGGGTAGCCGGGGACGCTGGTCGGCCGCCAACTCCGGTATCACCTTCTCTTTTCCCGACCAGCCGGTCACTGATGTGCGCGGTCTGCAACCCGGAGATAATATCCTGTACTGGACCATTGATCAGGGATACTGTGGGGAGATCTCAACCGATTCGGTCAACATAGTATATAAGCAACCACCGGTGGTCAACGACGAGACGCTGCAGGTCGATTTCCAGACCTCTACGGAAGTTGATCTTCTGGCCAATGATCAGGCACCCGAAGGTACGGTCGCCCAGATCCTGAATGGCCCCCGGCAGGGAGATGTGGAAAGCCTGGGACAAGGTAAATTCCTGTATACACCTGACTTCAACTTTGTTGGTGAAGATCAGATCGTATACGAAGTGGTAAGCAGTGGTTGTGAAACCTTCATTGCCACCGCTACTTTACAGGTAGGCATCAATGCTGCCTGTATAGCTCCCAATGTGATCACTCCCAACGGAGATGGGATCAACGATACCTTTACGGTGCCCTGTCTGTTGAATACTGATAAATACCCGCAAAGCCAGGTGATCATTTTTAACCGGTGGGGAGATGAAGTATTCCGTTCGGGCCTTCCGTATCAGAATAACTGGGATGGAAGATTTAACGGGCAGAATCTGCCGGCGGACACCTATTACTACGTCATTATTTTCGGAACGGATGAACCACGGCAGACCGGCTTCGTGGTGATCCAACGATGACGTTCATAATTGATGATTGATAGTTGATGGATGATGACATCAATTATCAATCATCATTCGTCAATTATCATTCATCCGGACCTTTTCAATCCCAAGTTTCTTACACCAAGATGTAGACTAACCACAAGATCATGAAAAAACTATACATACTCCTCGTTT
>JAGQXH010000655.1 GCA_020436695.1 Lewinella sp.
GAAGATATTCCCTTATTGATCGAGCATTTCCTCAATGCTTTTGCAAAAAAATATCAAAAACCGGACCTAAGTATCAAACGGGATACCATGCAGCAACTACGGGCCTACCACTGGCCGGGCAACATCCGTGAATTACGTCATGCAGTAGAACGGGCGGTCATCCTCTCGGAGGGCAACAATCTGGAGATCGGCGATTTTATCCTGCGCGGCAGCCAGGATAGCAACGGAGGTGCGGAGCCGGATACCTATAATCTGGCTGACCTGGAAGCCTGGGCGGTGCGCAAGGCGCTTACGAAACACGGCGGGAATATCAGTAAGGCGGCGGATGAATTGGGGCTGACCCGGGCGGCGCTTTATCGGCGGTTGGCTAAGTATGATTTGTAAGGCGGCGCGAAGGGGGGTAAGGCGCTACTTTCACCGCAAAGGGCAAAGAGCACCAAACAACGCTAAGATTTCGCAACTTAGTGTTTTGGCGCCTTATCAGTGAAATCTTCGTGCCTTTATCAACTTTCACGCTCGTCAACTTTATACGGTAGGTTCTTGATACTGGGTGGAACATCTTAAAAATTCAGGTAAAAATGGTAAGGTAGAACATCAATAGGCGCTCATCGGTCCGATTCTTCCCTCTCGTTCACCGGATACCAGGCACCGAGTACCCAGTATCTCACTAAATTCAATAACCTGCTAAATACTTACTTACCTATGCCTTTTCAGAAGCTATCGTCTATTCTGCTGGTCCTGTCCGTTACCCTCATCAGCCAACTCGAGGCACAGGTAAAGGAAAGCAATACCTATCAGCTTAAAACACCCGACTGGCCGAACAGCACGATCGAAGCCTTCGCGCTTCCCTCCGGAATGAACCGAGACCTGTATTATGATAAGGTATTGGGTGCTCTGGTCGGATCGGCCATCGGTGATGCCATGGGTGCTCCCACCGAGATGTGGCATCGCGACGACATCAATACCCTGCTTGGCTACGTGGACAGCCTCGATCTGGTCATCCGGGAAGGATCGCCGGAAGGTCCCTGGGCGGCCAATTTGCCGGCCGGCGGCACCACGGATGATACCCGTTGGAAGTATTTGCTGGGTGGTTTCCTGAGCACTTATCCCCAGCACCAGCCGGCATTGGATCCAAAAGCTTTTGCCAAAATGATCGTCGATCAATACGAGCGTGATATCAAAGATGCGTTGGCAGTGCGTTCTTTCGATCCTGCTCCCCTGGAAAAGGAACTACAGAAAAAGACCTGGCTTCAGGAATGGGCCAAGGTGGCCAAACCTTTCTTTGAAAACGATCTGCAAGGCTATAGCTACGCCCTCAACCGTTTCTACGGCGGAGAGATGGCCTGCGCGGGCATGTTGTACGCGCCGCTGATCGGGGCCTATTATCCCGGTAATGTGGCCCGGGCCTATACGGAATCTTACCGGCTGGGTATCTTTGATCTGGGCTACGCCCGCGACATCACTGGCTTGACCGCTGCTTATGTCGCACAGGCGATGCAGCCGGGTATTTCCTTTGATCGGATCACTCTGATCTCCCGTTCGGTAGATCCGTTGAACTATTCCAGTTCTCGCCTGGTGGGGCGGATCGCTTTTCGCATCTATCGGGATGCCAAATACATTGTGCACGAAGCCAAAAGTCTGCAGGCAGAAGACGTTCCGGCAGATCTGGAATTACCGAAAAACTTCAAATACGATCCGTTATACTATGGGCGGATGCAAAAGGCATTTGAGCTGCTGGATGATAAATTACAGGATATTCCTTTTCACGCCGCTGAGATCCACCTGATCAATCTTACTGCGTTGGAGTTTGGACAAGGCGATTTTGCCAGGACAATTGAGTTCGTTGTCAATTACGGAAGAGATAATGATACCGTGGCGGCGGTAACGGGAGCCATTTTGGGTGCCTATCTTGGTTTTAGCGGGCTGCCGGACAGGCTGAAGGAACGTTCGCTACGGGCGAATAAGGAGTTATTGGGGATCTCCCTGGAACAGTTGGCGCAGGATTTGACGGAGCAAGTGTTTGGGAGCAGTGGGCGGTAGTGAAGTGATGGCAGGTGCTCAATTTGCTCGCTTGAGCCGCTCGTTTATTCTATTTCTATTAACCAATCCTGGGTTACGGCATCCGTTTTTCCGGAACCACGTACTATCAGCACCATCTCTTTAGGTGGTAGGTTATCCGGAAGATACAGTACACCATTCAATACAATTCCTTCAAATTCAAAGTCCAGGTTTTGACTGTTGATCTGAGCCTGGGAATAAGCGCCGGTCAGAAGGAGTAAAATGATGATTGATAGAATACTTTTCATTTTTTGCTGGATTCATTCCATCTTCAACGCCTTCACAGGATTTCCAGCAGATACCTTGATCGCTTGATAGCCTACCGTCAAAATGGCTAAGGCCAGGGCGCTCATGATGGCTAGAACAAAAGGAAGCGAATTGATCGTTGTGGTATAAGCAAAATCTTCCAGCCATTTTTGAACCAATGCATGAGCAAAAGGAACTGCAATTATTCCGGCAAGGAAGACCAACAGCAGAAAATCCTTAACGAGTAAAACGACCAGGTTTGGGACGCTGGCTCCGAGTACTTTCCGCACCCCGATCTCCTTGGTGCGCTGTTCGGCCATAAAAGAAGATAATCCAAATAAGCCCAGCATAGCGATAAAGATGGTCAGGGTAGTCGCATAAATGATGATGCGCCTGAAATTCTCATTTTCCTGGTACTGGGCAGCAAATGTTTCATCCAGAAAAGCATAGCGTACAGGATGGTCCGGTTCAATAGTAGCCCATTCTTTTTGGATGGCCTCCACGGTCCGGGATATATCAGCTGATCTTATTTTGAATACGGCATAGGCATAGCTATCCAGGTTGGTTTTTGCGCTCATCACCAACGGATTGATCTGGTCTTCTAAACCGGTAAAGTGAAAATCCTTGATCACGCCTACTATTCGTCCATATTTATCGTCCGACATAAATTTCATTTCTTGACCTATTGGATTCTCGATCTGATACGCTGATACGAATTTTTCGTTGACGACATAAGCTTGCTGCTCGTCAGTAGAATACTCGGAAGATAAAAGCCGTCCTTCTTTCAACTCCAGGCCCAGGGTCTGAACAAAATCTTCGGAAGTGAATAATACATCAGGACTTGACCTCACGGTCTTTCCTACTATTTCAATGCCATATTGGGTGTTTTTTTTACCCGGCAGATTGTTTGAAAAAGCCATTGATTGCACCCCATCGATCTCTTCAAAATTATTTCTCAGACGCTCTGCTTTTTTCCATGAGTCGCCCCTGTTGATCTCAATGCTCAACACTTGCTCGTTATCGAAACCCAGTTCCTGAGCCTGCATGAAATTAATTTGTTTATGAACAAAAAACAGGATGATGATTAAAATGACCGTCATGGAAAATTGGGTGACCACCAGTGCTTTCCTGAAAAATTGACCACCGGAAGTTCCTAGTATATTCCCTTTCAGGGCTTTTAATGGATTAAATTGAGACAGAATAAAGGCGGGATAAATGCCTGCTGCCAGACCAATGAGGACGCTTAAGGCCAGTAAGGGGAAAATTACGGTAACTAAATGCGAGTCGAGAAAGGTCAAATTGCGATTGCTGATCTGGTTAAAAACAGGCAAAAGGATCTCCGACAAAGCGACAGCGATAATTAATGCAATGATGGACTGGAGGACAGATTCTGTCAGGAACTGCCCGATCAATTGATGTTTTTGAGCGCCGGTCACTTTTCGCATGCCCACTTCCTTGGCTCTTCTTGTCCCTTTAGCGGTGGCCAGGTTGATGTAATTGATGCTGGCTATTAACAAGACAATAAAAGTGATCACTCCAAATAAGAACAATTTTCTTACCGCCCCTTGTGAAGCCTCAAAACCAGCAATTCCTTCAGAGTATAGGTGGATGTCAGCTAAGGCCTGGTATTTCCATTTGGGCACATCAGCTTTCGATTCATAGGGCAGATTATAGGCCAGCATTTCCTTTTGCATGATCGGAAATAGCAACTCATCTGTCTGTTGGGCAATGTGCTCAATATTGGCCTGTTTTTCTTTCTTTATGTAGGTAGTCACTCTGTTTGCCAACCAATCATCGGGTACCTTTTTGTCGATAGACAAATAAACGTCATGCTTGAGGAAGGTATTCCCCAGATTGCCGGGCAGCACACCCTTTATCCGGTAAGCCACATCTCCATCGTATTTCAAAGTCTCGCCAATGGGGTTGGCTTCTCCGAAAAACAGTTTTGCGACCCTTTCAGAGATAACGATCGAGTTGGGTTCATTCAGGGCGGTTCCAATATTGCCCGCCTTAAAATGAAAGGGGAAGATCTTGAAAAATGCACTATCGACAAAGGCCACATTTTTTAAGTAAAAGGCATCTTTTTCTTTGGTGAACAGGACTTCATCTTCTAAATAGAGTTTAGTAGCCTCCTTTACCCCGGGGATCTCCCGGGCCAGCGTTGTGGCTAAGGGGCTTGGCGAGTAGACCCAACCTCCTTCCGTTTGAGTTTGCTCCTGCCGATATACCCGGTAGATCTGCTCCTGATCAGGGATCCATTTTTCAAAACCCAATTCATTTTTGATGTATAATATGGAAAGTATAGCCACCACAAAACCCATGGCTAAACCAAAAATATTGATATAAGCATGGAGGCGGTTTTTCTTTAAATTCCGGAATGCTATTATTAGGTAGTTTCTGTACATAATCCCAGTCGCGATTTAATCCAATGTTAAATGAACATGGAAGCTGTTTTAACTTTTCTCAGGAGAACAAAAGTAGTGCCAAAGAATAAGGCTGTTGACTATTAATGCTTTATCGCAGCGATGATGGACTATTTGAAAATACTTGTTCGAAAATGAACGCTTGTTGTTCAG
>JAGQXH010000656.1 GCA_020436695.1 Lewinella sp.
TGATGAGGGTTAGTCCGCCGAAAAGTAGCCCCAGACCATTAAAGAAAATGGTTTCGGCCGTCAGTTGTTCGTAACCGGCCTGAAAGCTGATGATCAGCACTACGTAGTAAATGAAGAAAGACAGCGGAATGAGGGCATTGTTCAGGGAAAATTTGGTGAACGGCCGGGAAAGGGAAGCCAGAAATGGGAAATACTGAGCTGATAACAGATAGGTGGTCAGGTTCCAGCTCATAAAAAACCCGCCATAGGCAATGCCGATAAAGAAAAAGCTCCAGAAGTTGACCGCACCTAGATATTCCGGGTCCAGAAAAAGATACTGCAGGCCGAGTTTACGCCCCAGATGACCGCTGAGCATCAGCAGGAGGACCAGCCAACTGCCAATAAGCAACAGGTTACTGCGTAGGTGTAATACCAGCAGCTGAATCGGAAAGGAAAACCAAATGTCTGTTAACCATTTTCTCACAGACAAGAATGCTGTTGTTGTGTTGGGAAATAATATTACGACTTCTACGGCAAAGGGAGTGATTTTTAGATCAAAAAACTGTTATTGTCAGATAATAATACTGCCCGTGCCCAACTTGCGGCAGCATCCTCATATCGCGGCATCGCAGAGTCCTGACATTTCTATATCTTTGCTGTTTAAAGCAGGGCTAACATCCGTTTTTGAGGAGTAAAATGATTCATTTTCCGCACAACGGATGAACTGTACACCTCTTTTTAAATCACATTTAATCCGCCTTTCAAATCAGATCATCATGAACATTGCTGTAGTTGGCACCGGATATGTAGGCCTGGTCACCGGCACCTGTTTCGCCGAAACAGGCAATAACGTTATTTGTGTAGATATCGACGAAAAGAAGATTGCGCGAATGCGCGATGGGGAAATCCCCATATTTGAGCCCGGACTGGATGTATTGTTTGAGCGCAATACCCGTCAGGGACGCCTCAAATTTACTACCAGCCTTCAGGACGCCATTGAGGATGCTCAGATCATTTTTCTGGCACTGCCCACTCCTCCCGGAGAAGATGGCTCTGCCGACCTTTCCTACATTCTGGGAGTAGCCGATCAGTTATCCTTTATCATCAAGGATTACAAAGTCATAGTAGATAAAAGTACGGTGCCGGTAGGTACGGCCGAAAAGGTGCACAGCATGCTGGCTAAACATCTGGATGAAGAACTGTTCGACGTGGTTTCCAACCCGGAATTTTTGCGGGAAGGTGTAGCGGTGGATGATTTTATGAAACCGGACCGGGTCGTGATCGGCACAAGTTCCAATCGTGCCCGGGAGGTGATGAAACAGCTCTACGAACCTTTCGTACGGCAGGGCAATCCGATTCTGTTCATGGATGAGCGTTCGGCTGAGATGACTAAATACGCCGCCAACAGCTACCTGGCTACGCGCATCACCTTTATGAATGAGATTGCCAACCTCTGTGAAAAATTGGGTGCCAACGTAGATATGGTGCGTATCGGTATGGGCAGTGATTCCCGGATCGGCAAGCGTTTTCTGTTTCCCGGAGTGGGCTTCGGCGGCAGCTGCTTTCCCAAAGATGTGCAGGCCCTGATGCGTACGGCCAGCGAGAACAATTATAACTTTCAGATACTGGAAGCGGTACTGGATGTCAACAGTAGTCAACGCCATCTGCTGGCTAAAAAGATCAAAGCTCATTTCGGTGAGAATCTGGAAGGGAAGACCATCGCTATCTGGGGGCTGGCTTTCAAGCCGAATACAGATGATATACGGGAAGCTCCAGCCTTATATATCATCAATGAATTGCTGGAAGCAGGAGCCTCTATTAAAGCATATGACCCGGAAGCCATGGAAAACATTCGTGTTATCTACGGCGATAAGATCCAACTGATGGATGATCAGTATGAAGCGGTGATCGGCGCAGATGCACTGGCCATTGTGACGGAATGGGGCGTATTCCGGACACCGAGCTTTAAGGTAATGCGCGAATTGATGAAAGAAAGCATCATCTTTGACGGTCGTAACCTCTATGATCTGGAGCGCATCCAGGAACAA
The DNA here is from genome assembly GCA_020436695.1 of Lewinella sp. Taxonomy (GTDB): domain Bacteria; phylum Bacteroidota; class Bacteroidia; order Chitinophagales; family Saprospiraceae; genus Flavilitoribacter. The sequence continues at coordinate 2,028 of JAGQXH010000656.1, forward strand.
GGTTTTCATTACATCAGCATTGGCCGCAATACAGTAAATGTCGCCGCCTCGTCAAAAACGTTATAAGATCATACCTAAATACGTAAAAGTACGTTAAAACAATAGCTCTACCGGGGGTGTAGTAAAGACGTTCAAAAATAAGAAATGACAATTCAACTGTCCATTGCGCGCCCTTGTCCTTAAAGGGAGATCTGTTTCATCAAACCTCAACGTAAACTGTATGAATATGCCCTATCGCTCCATAGTCGGACTTCTGTTGCTGTTGTTAGTGGCGGCCTGTACGGAAAAATCCGGTAGTGACGATAAAGAGAGCATGACAGCCGGTTCCGATCTGGAGCAGGTGGAAAAAACAGATGCTTACGGTAACACCGAGCGGTATATGCGCCGCAAATCTGACTATGCCAAAGAAGGCCCCTATGAATTGATCACCCCGGAAGGGCGTACCCTGGAAACTGCCGAGTATCACAATGATACCCTGCACGGTAGTCGGGTATTGTATTATGAGACTGGAGATACGCAAATTGTAGAACAATATCAAAACGGTAGCTTCGTGGGGATCTATCAAGCCTATTACGAAGGTGGTAAACTGGAGCTGGAAGGAAACTATGTTGCCAATGCTATGGAAGGAATATGGAAGCGTTATTATGAAAGTGGGCAACTCATGGAGGAAGTGCAATTTCAGGATAATCAGGAAAACGGCCCTTTTAAGGAATACTATGAGAACGGCAACCTGAAAGCTGAAGGCTATTACAAAGACGGAGATAATGAGGAAGGCCTACTTAAACTCTATAACGAGCAGGGCGAACTGGAGAAGCTGATGAACTGTAAGCACGGGGTTTGCCGAACGGTGGAAAGTTGATTCATAATCCAGCGACACCGACCTGACATAATGGATGGGGTTACGTATGATCGCTGGATTTCAGAAACCAGAATATGCTAAAACATTTACTCCCCATTTTCATCCTTTGCCTTTGCTTCTCTTCTCTGCAGGGACAACTGGGAGGGCGCGCCACCTACGAATTTCTCAACATGGCACCTTCCGCCCGGGTATCCGCTCTGGGAGGAAATCTGATCACCGTTCGCGACGATGATGTCAATCTGGCCTACGCCAATCCGGCCATGCTCAATCCACTGGTACATCAGCAGATCGCCTTTAATCACAATTTTCATTTTGGCGGTATCAGTCACGGCTATGCCGCCTATGGTCATTATCTGAAAAAACCGGCTATCAGTATGCATGCAGGCATACAATACGTCAACTATGGTACTTTTGATCAGACCAATGAACTGGGTGAAGTGGAAGGTGATTTTAAAGCATCGGAATACGCCTTCGTACTGGGGGGCGCCAAAATGGTAGATGAACGCCTGGCTCTGGGCGCCAATATAAAGATGATCAGTTCCCAATTGGAAAGTTATACTTCCCTGGGTTTTACGAGTGATCTGGCTGCCATGTATATAGATACAGCCAGGAGCCTGAATATCAGTGTTGTATTCCGAAATGTAGGTACGCAGGTCAGCACTTACCGCGAAGACAATTACGAGCCACTGCCTTTCGACCTGCAGATAGGTTTATCCAAGAAACTCCGTTACCTGCCTTTCCGTTTCTCGCTTATATACCACCATCTGGATCGCTGGAATGTCATCTATGATGATCCGAACCGCGAGAACAATACCATCAACTTTGGCGAAATAGATACGGAGCGCAGCCCGACCAGCATCTGGATCGATAACTTTTTTCGTCATCTCATTTTTAATGGAGAATTCCTCATCGGAAAAAAGGAAAACTTTAGAATGCGCCTCGGCTATAATCACTTCCTGCGCAAGGAATTATCGGTAGAAAACTTTCGGAGTCTGGCCGGCTTCTCCTTCGGGCTGGGGGTAAAGATCAATCGGTTTCGCCTGGATTATGGTCGTACCAATTATCATCTGGCCGGCGGTATCAATCATTTGAGTATTGCTACGAATCTGCAGGAGTTTAAGTGAGGAGGTAGAAGGTCGGACACTTTCAAAATCCCTGCATCACGAAAGAAAAAAAATATTCCTATCTTTAAGTAATCTTTTTCTTATTCATTAAATGAACATATAGTCCCTCTATTTTTATCAGGCGCGCTGATCCGGCTGATCTTTCTTTGCGATACTGATATTCAACATTCCCTGAAAACTACATCTAGATTGCGCCTTTTCAGGTTGTTTAATTTTTGATGGCGTGGGATACGGCTATATATACAGCTGTTGTAGTTCCACGAATGACTGCAATACACACTATGGAGGTACCTGTAATTTTTATGGCTTTTGCCAATATTGCTGACGCTCCGCTACCCAAACTGGAACGCGAAAGTGAAAATATTTACCGAACCCTGAGTGAAGGGGCGGGTAAGGGATTTTATCTCCTCCACCGGGAGCCTTTTGCGACGACGGATAAGATCGTCCATTACCTGATCGAGTTCAAGGATCGGGTTGTTGTGTTTCACTACGGAGGGCACGCCGAGGGAGATGGGCTGGAACTCAATGATCAGAAAGCAGATGCCGGGGGTATTGCACAGCTCATCAGCTCCCAGAAAAACCTGAAATTATTGTTCCTCAACGGCTGTTCCACGAAAGACCAGGTTGAGCAGCTGCTGGCGTTGGGCGTACCTGCCATTATCGCAACGGCCTGCCCGATCGAAGACGAAATGGCTACCGAGATGGCCGAGCAGTTTTACAATGCTCTGGTCAAAAAACATACCGTCCGCGAAGCTTTTGCCATGGCGGCAGGACTGGTAAAGGCCAAAGGCGGACAGGCGGAGGAATTTCGTAGCATTAAGCTGAAAGAGCAATCGGATGTGTTTCCCTGGGG
>JAGQXH010000657.1 GCA_020436695.1 Lewinella sp.
TGGATAATATTTTTTAACGGCTCCTAAGCACCACCGGCTTTACCAGGACGTAATCTTTACTCAACAATCGGATCCGGTATACCCCACTGGGGAAAGAGCTGAGATCCAGTCTCAGATCATTCTGACCGGGAGGAAAAGAGATTGGCTTTCGTTGCAGCAAATGTCCCTGACTACTTATGATCTCCAGTATTCCGTCCAATCCCTGATCCAGCTTAATGTGGTAAAAGAGGATACCACCGGTCGGGTTAGGGAACAGGCTTACCCTGGGCGGGCAATCCGGGCATTCATCTTCAGCCGGGGGAGGTAATACCATAGGAGGATCATTGCCCGGTTCGGTAAGAGTGTCTACCGGATTTTCTTCCGGGCGGAATATCAGCGTATCCGGCTCACCGGATATCAGCGTATCTCCCGGAGCCGAAGGAATGGAATCGATCGGTACCATATCCATGGTATCCGTCGGTGGTTGGAGAACAGTATCCATTGGCGGATCGATTAGCGTATCTGGCGGTGGATTAGCTACCGTATCGATTGGTGGTATGCCCGGCAGTGTATCCATCGGTAATTCCGTCATTGTGTCATCCGGTGGATTGGGAACTGTATCCATTGGTGGGGGATTCAGGCTATCCATTGGTATGGTGACAGTCGTATCTATCGGCGGGGAACTGGTAGTATCCTCTACCGGTTGTTGCAGGGTATCTGGTAAGGGGGTGTTGATCGTATCCGTCATTGGCAGGTCCAATGTGTCGGGCACCGGTTGTTCCAATGTATCGGTCGGCGGCAAAACTATGGTAGTGTCTATTACCATATCGCTGCTGTCCGGCGGCATCACTGTAGTGGTATCGACCATCATGGTATCCGCCGGTATCGGCGCATTGGGATCGTAGATCTCCAGCAGCCGGTCGGAGCTGTCAAAGAAACTGCCGTTGCTACAACTTACCTTGACCCGGAACTGATCTCCGGTGATGTATGGAACACTTACCTGGGCAGATCCCGTGTTCGGGACCTGTGCTGCCAGTAAAATATCGTAGTGCTGCCCGCCGTCGGATGACAGGTAAATATCGACGGTTTGGCAGAGCACCGGTTCATGGCTGGTGCCGGCTTCGTCCCAGGTGATGGTTTGCAATGTGCCCACTTCCCATTTTGTATGCTTGGCCGTAGGACTGAGCACGGTGAACGGTCCGATGGAATCTATAAAATGAACGGTCATTTCGTCATAGACGGAAGATCCCAGGCCCAGATGGAGGTCTTTTGCGGTAAGCCGGAACCTGGCTTCACGACGATGGTCGGGTAAAGCCTCCCAGGCTGTTTCGTTTGCACCGACCGCGCGTTCGGGGGATGTAGTGGGGGGGCGGCTTCGAAAAATCGGACCATACAGATTAAGACTGTCCGCTTCGGTCAGGGCATCCATTTGTTCCCACAGATAAAGCAGACTGTCCCCGTCCGGATCAGTTCCCTCGCCCTTGAGCAGGAAAGGTGTTCCGATGGGAATATAGAGATCCGGTCCCGCTTCCACCTGCGGTGGCAAATTATCGGTAAGGATGCCCGGGACACAGCCGAAAATGATACCTAAAGCTGCTTTTTCGGCGATGAGTTCCAGGCTGTTACCGTGGAAATAATCGTCGGGCAGTTCCTGAACATTGGGTGCGCAAATACCTGCATAGGCCATGATGGTAGAACCACTTCCGGGTTCATAGGCCGTGACGATATCCCGGTTGCAGTCGTTGCTTTGCGTATGACGGGCACCGATCTGATGCGCCAGCTCATGGGCAAAGATGGTACCCATGTAGTATCCTTCGGGTTGCCCGAGCCCGGTAAACGCTTTGGCCTTGCGGGAGAAATTACAGAGGGAGCCGATGTGGGCCTGACCACCGAATTTGGTGCTGAGCACATGGCCGATATCATAATTGGGATAACCGATCGAGTAATTACAGACCATCTTATTGGTCTCCATCATTTGCTCAACATCGCTGTTATCGTAGGGATCATTTTCCGGATCGAGGAAGATCAGTAGCTCATTCCCTTCCACCAGATCAAAATGTATGGAGCTTTCGCGCTCAAAAATGGCATTCACCTGGAGCAGCAGTTCATTCATTGCCGCCAGCACCTCTTCCTTGGTCGTACCGTGATAACTGCCGTATTCACCGGTAGTGGCCAGGGCCATCCGGTAGCGATACATTTTCGTTTCTCCTCTGCGGGCCTCTCCTGCGGTAAGATCCCGGAATCCTTGTTCATCTTCATCCGGCTCAGCATCACAGGCGTTGGCCAGACCGGGCGTTCTGCCCCAGTTTTTCCGGTAGGAAAAATGATAATTCGGTAGCGAAGGAGTGGCCGGTTCCAATCGGCTGTTCATTCCGTTTTGATCAAAGTAGAGGACTTTTACATATTGAGCCGTGGTCAGAATATAAATATTGCGCCGGTGATCGTCCCGGTCCTGACCGAAAAAGGTTTGAATGTTGGGAAAGACAGTGGCCAGTCCGGGAGCCATTTGCTCAGAGCGCCAGACTTCAAAAACGGCAGTACCTTCGTCGGGCAAGGGTAGGGAAACAGTGACGGGAGCGTCCGCATTGCGCTTGTCCCACCGGGATGGTGCCCCAGCCAATAGCTGTTGGAATTGATCCTGATCCAGGTCAAAGGAGCGATGAGGACTGAAGCTTTCCTGCCAGGGGAAAGGGATGCTTAATTGTCCGTTGGTTAGATTGTGTCCGAATACCACCAGTATGACCAGGAGTACAAGCTTGGGGCCTGGAATACGCATATGGTCCTGTTGTGTTTGTTTATGTGTTTAAGTGCTGCAGGGACTACGGTGGATATAAACGGATTTTACGTGAAAGCTGGAAGAAAGATTCAGCTCGTTGGAGAAAACTTGTTGTGTGGAGTGGTGTAGTCAAACCGGGCTAAGAGGGTGTGTGAAAATTACAACCTTTGATTTTGATGAAAAATAATGATTGGTTTGAAAGCATAGGTGGTTCTCCCTAAGGGGAGTCAGAGGGGCTGAGCCAAGGCAAACCAACCATTATTTTTTACGTATTTTTAGTGAGAGACTTTCTACACAACCCCTAAACCAATGGAATAGGCCGCAATTTAAATCCCCGCAATTTTAACAGGCGGATCACCCCTTCTTTGCCCGCCAGATGGCCTGCACCAATGGCGCAGAGGGTAGGTTGCTGCCGGATCAGCGCTTCAATCCGTTCCGCCATAATGTGATTGCGACGGAAAAGTAACAGATGTCTTAAACCGTGAGTGCTGCGTCGGACGGAGCGGTAGAGCTGTTGCGGGTCGGCGTCGCTGTACAGGGCAGGACTCTGCCGTACCGACTGGCGAAAGCGGCTGACATTGCGGCCCAGGCTCCTCAGGAGTTTTACCTGATGGCCGAGTGGGATCTGTTGCAACACGGCCATTTGTTCTTCGAGGGTTTCTATTCCCAAGCGATCTTTTCCCATTTCTCCGGCGGATTGCCAAAGCTGCAGGTCCAGCGCCTGAGGATGGTCCTGTTGCAATAACTGCTCGGTAATGAGGTTGATAAGTAGGAGTGGCGTGAAGTGCTGAAAGAAGCGGATATCGATCTGAAATGATTTAAGCAGAATGCGCTGAAGTTTTTGGTACTGGGCCGGACTGAAAAAATCGGCGAGTGATTGCCCCGGGGGCAACCGTAATACAGCACTTAGGTCGGGAGTGGCCTGACGGGAAAGGTCGTACTCAGCAGCCAGGGCATCACATTGCTGTAGATGAGCATAAACCGTTTGCAGATAGGAAAAAGCTTGCTGATCCCTGACGTGCATGGTACCAAACAGGAAAGAAGGCCTATCGACGGCAGGATGCTCGATCTGCCAAAGCAGGCTTTTCTTTTTTTGCTTCATGCGCCGGTGCGCTCTAGTCGTACTTGTAAGGCAGTACTTTGCTGTCTTTAACCGTCGACAGAGTCATCAGGGTTTTCAGCCGTTCGATCTCTTCGATCTGGGAAAGTGTTTTGAACAACAGTTTCTCGTAGGTGGGAATATCCTTACAAATGATCTTGATCAAAAAGTCTGCTTCACCGGTAATGATATAGCACTCAACAATCTCTTCTATTTCTTTGATCTTCTCCAGGAAATGATTGAGCGCATTCTCCTTTTGCCAGGCCAGAGAAACCAGTACAAAGGTCTTCACATTCAGCCCAATGGACTGCGGGTCTACCTGTGCGTGATAGCTTTGTATGATCTCGCTTTGTTCTAGCTTTTTTACCCTTTCCAGAGTTGGAGCCGGTGAGAGTCCAATTTTTTTAGACAAATCCAGATTGGTAATCTTGCTGCTGTCCTGAAGTATCCTCAATATCTTGAGGTCTATCTTATCAAGTTTATCGGACATCGGTCTTGTTTGTTATTCAGATTACAAAATCAACTGTAAAGGCGCTAAGATATTGAGCAATGAAATAAAATACAAGTGAAAATCAGAATTACCTATGAAAATTTTTTCAACAATTTAATCCCCCGAATAATAAACAATAAAATTTTGATTTGTAACTAATTGGTTTAAGGAGGGTAGGATAAGCAGTAAAAAAGGCTTGAAAAAGGTTCGAATATCGGAATATTTGGAGGAATGGACGTTTGGAAATATGGACATTGGGAAGGCCCAAACATCCATAGATCCAAACATCCCCTTGTCCATCTACTATGGAAATATCCCCAGTGTCATATAGTCACTGCTGATCTTATTGATGGCGCTGATAAAGGCCGCCGTGCGCAGATCGTGCACTCTTTTCTTTTGCTTCCAGATCTCCCGGATCTCGTTGTAGGCATGGATCATGGTCTCTTCCAGACCGGAACGCACCAGGTCGATCTCGTCCGCACCGCGGGCGATGATCTGCCGGTCGCG
>JAGQXH010000658.1 GCA_020436695.1 Lewinella sp.
GATATCGTATATCTGCCGCGTATGCAGGAAGAGCACGATATTTTTGTGGAAGTACTGAAAGCGTTTCTGGGAGACGGGAATGTGATGGAAATGGAGCAATTGCTTTGTGAGGCGCTGGGCCAGGATGAAGAAGCGAAGCAGGAGATGCTGGATATGATCGTGCAGGATGAGGAATTGCCCTCTACCGTCAAGACAATGCTGGAAAGCCTAAGCGACGAGGCCCTGACCCAAGTATTGATTACCGGCTATTACGAACAGGAAGACTATTTTCTGTTCCATCCCATACCGAACTTCATCTTTACCCGCGATATAGCATTCGTGGTCAACGATCATCTGGTAATCACCAAAGCGGCAAAGGAGGCCCGTTCACGGGAGAATTTCCTAACCCGTTTTATCATCTGGGCTCATCCCATTTTTCAGCAACTGCAAAAAGAGGACAAGATCATTAACATGAACAAGGTGGATCTTTTCCCTCCTTCCAAAAAAGGGGAGCCGGTATCACTGGAAGGTGGAGACGCCATGTTGCTGCATCCCGATTTCCTGCTCATCGGAGCGAGCGAGCGTACCACGCCACACGCTATACGATCGCTGGCCCGGGCCTTATTTGCGAAGGGCGTCGTGAAAAACGTAGTACAGGTCAATATCCCCAACGACCGCTCTTTCATGCACCTGGATACCATTTTCACCCAGATCAACGAAAAAGATTTCGTCTGCTACAAACCCATCGTTTACGACGGGATGAGTTCGAATCTTATTGTATTCAACCATACTGGCGCGGAAAAGACGTACCTCTCCGTCAAGGATTTTATCCGCTCCGAGATCTGTACCGATCCACGTTTCCTTTTCAGCGGCCACGGTGAATCACCCTATCAGGAGCGGGAACAATGGACCGACGGCTGCAATCTGGTAGCTCTTCGCCCCGGAGTAGCCATTACCTATGATCGTAATCCGCGAACGGAGCGCTCCTTCAAAGATGCGGGCTACCGCGTTGTACATGCCTACGATCTGTTGAAGGCCTTTAAAGATGGGATCATTCTGCCGCAGGAGGTTAAGAATACAATCATAACCCTACCTTCGAGTGAATTGTCGCGGGCACGGGGTGGGTCGCATTGTATGACCTGTCCGATCGAACGGGGTTGATGTTATGATTCATTATAACATCATTACCGCATCAAGTACAGTACGGATCAGCCGGTCAACATCTCCTCCGGGATCAGCGCTGAAAGTGCCGTCAGCGCGGTTGGCTAGAATTACACTACACGAAGTGGCCCGGTGGCCCAACATGTGGGAAAGACCGAACAGTGCGGAAGTCTCCATCTCGTAATTGGTGATGTTCAGATCTTCAAATTTGAACCTGGCGAAAGCATCCAGTAATTGCGGCGACAGCCTGCTGCCGAGTCGCAAAGACCGGCCCTGCGGCGCATAAAAACCCGGCGCGGATAAGGTAATGCCCCGGGCCCAGTCTCCGGTGATCCGTTGCAATAATGAAAGATCAGGACTTGCCGTATAAACTGTAGTCGGAAGATCCGGGAAGCCGGCCGTGAAAGCCTGTTCCAGCTTAACGGCCCGTTCCTCAGCCTGGTAAGGATAATAATGCAGCAGATTATCCAGACCGATCGTCATGGCGGAACTTATCATCGTTCCTACCGAATGCCGGGACTGCAGACCTCCGGTGGTGCCCACCCGGATAAAATTTAACTGCTTTTTTTGCGGACGGATCTCTCTGTTCTTAAGATCAATATTGACCAGGGCATCCAACTCGTTTAGTACGATATCGATATTATCGGTACCGATGCCCGTTGAGATCACGGTCAGCCTTTTATTGCCCAGCCAGCCGGTATGCGTGATGAATTCCCTTTTGCTGATCTCGAATTCGAGCTGATCAAAATACTGGGAGACAAGTGGTACACGATTGGGGTCACCTACAGTAAGGATCGTGTCGGCAATATGTTCCGGTCGGAGGTGCAGATGGTAAATGCTGCCATCAGGATTGAGGACCAGTTCGGACGGGGAAAGCTGGGACATTTTTTACTTTTATGTGATTAGGGGCAGCAAGATAAAACTTACTTTTGGCTTTTTAAATGAGCCTAGATACATGAAGAAGATATTCCATTTATCCACCTGCAATACCTGTCAACGGATTATCGGCGAACTGAATGGGGGAGAAGGTTTTGAGTTGCAGGATATTAAGAGCAAACACATTAATGAAAAGGAACTGGACTGGCTGAAGGAACAGGCCGGCTCCTACGAAGCTTTATTCAACCGCCGTGCTATGAAGTATCGAAGCATGGGATTGAACGAGCAGCAACTCACTGAGAATGATTATCGCCGGCTGATTTTGGAGGAATATACTTTTCTCAAACGCCCGGTGATCATTATTGATGGGGAGGCCTTTATCGGTAATGCGAAAAAAACAGTTGAGGCAGCAAAGGAAAAATTGGGGGGATAACCATGAAGGAATTACAAAAGGAAGCTATCATTGAAGCTCTCAGGGCCTTACAGCAGGACATCTGCCGTAAGTTGGAAGCAGCCGACGGCGAAGGGCAATTTCGGGAAGACCGCTGGGAAAGACCTGGCGGTGGCGGCGGCTTTGCCCGGGTGATCGAAGGCAGGCATATCGAAAAGGGAGGGGTGAACTTTTCTGCGGTACACGGCGTCATGCCCGAGAAGATCAGTAAGGTATTACAGTTGGAGCCGGGTGATTTTTTGGCTACCGGCGTTTCCATTGTATTGCATCCCAAAAGCCCCAAGGTGCCCATCATTCACATGAACGTCCGTTATTTTGAAATGGGTAGTGGGCAATGGTGGTTTGGCGGTGGGATTGATCTGACCCCGCATTATGTGGTGCCGGAAGATGCCAGGTATTTTCACCAACAATTAAAAGCGGTGTGTGATGCGCATCATCCCGGCTTTTATCCGGAGTTCAAAAAATGGGCCGATGATTATTTCTATCTGAAGCATCGCCGGGAAACGCGGGGGATCGGTGGTATCTTTTTTGATCGACTTAATACCGATAGCCGGGGAATGAGTAAAGCGGCTCTTTTCGATTATGTGCTGGCGGTTGGTAATACCTTTGCACCTACTTATATCCATTTGCTGGAGCAGCATAAGAACGAAGCATACGGAGAACGGGAGTTACAATGGCAGGGTTTGAGGCGTGGTCGCTACGTGGAGTTTAATCTGGTGTGGGATAAAGGCACTAAATTTGGTCTCGATACTGATGGACGTACCGAATCCATATTGATGAGCCTGCCGCCGATTGCCCGCTGGGAATACGATCATCAGCCGGAAGAGGGATCGGAAGAAGCGCGGACTTTAGGGTATTTGCGAAAAGATATAGATTGGACGGATGTTCGCTTCGCTGACGAAAGTTCTTCTTTTTAGGAGTCGGGATCGTCAGCGAAGCGAACGTCAGACCTTCCGCAGGAAGATCGTCCTTCAGCCCCGCTGAAAGCTGCGGCGTTCGTCAGTGAGTGAAACGAACGTCCGGCTTCATTGACAGAGTATCGTAATATCCTCTGTATCCATCGCATTACTCCAGTTGCCCGCCCGGTCTTTAATGCGGACAGTGTAGTGATAGGTATTGGTCGGATACCGTGGGTCTACGTCACAGATCCGCCGGTCGGGGAAAATACAACAGATCCCTTTGCTACCGCCGGTCTTGTTCGGGATAAGGATCTTGATTTCTCCGCGGATACCGTTTTCGGTGCCCTGCTCGTTGATAGAAGGAATACGGTTGGGGATAATGGTACTGTCGCGACTGTCAATGAGTTCGATATTTGGTTCGGTTCCGTCATCACTAAGATCTCCGTCACCGTCGGTGAAAGCGATCGTAATGACAAGCGTATCGATGGGGCCGTTAAGGCTGGCCTGAGGAATAGTGCTCTGATTAACGGACACATCAGTAATGACCGGTTCGTCGGGATAATCCGGCGGCTTAACACAGGTGGCCACAAGGATGGCTACCGCCAGCGAAGCCAGATATACTAAGCTTTTACGCATATTAAGTCTGTTTTCATTCTAACGGCAATATAAGGTATTTAGTTTACTGCATGCCACAGATAAAACGCACTAGACAGTTGCTTGACAAAATCAGTGCACTACCCGCCGGAGATTTTGCTGAGATCGCTTTGGAAGTCTTTCATTTTCAAGCGGTGCACAACCCGGTATATGCTCAGTTTTTGTCGTATCTTAGGGTAGATCCGCAACGGGTTACCCGGCCGGATTCCATACCTTTTTTACCTATTCAGTTGTTTAAAAATTTTGAGCTGCAAGCAAATTCCTGGACGCCCCGCCGGATTTTCACCTCCAGCGGAACAACGGCTGCTCAAACGAGCCGTCATCTGTTGCGTGATGAGGAATGGTATCGTCAGAATGCCCGACGCGGATTCGCCGAATTTTACGGTCCGGTAAGCGACTATTGCGTACTGGCGCTACTCCCTGCTTACCTGGAACGCACCGGCTCCTCCCTGGTATTTATGGCCGATGATTTTATCCGGCAGTCCCGCTATGAAGAAAGCGGTTTTTTCCTGCACGATTATGAGGCCCTCCGTGATCGTTTGCTCCACTGCAGGCAAAATAACATTCCCGTTCTGTTGATCGGGGTCAGCTTTGCCCTTTGGGAACTGGCCGAACAATATCCCATGGATCTGGGCAATACCATCATCATGGAAACCGGTGGGATGAAGGGACGCCGCCGGGAGATCACCCGGCAGGAATTGCACCATATATTTACGCAGGCCTTCCAGGTAAAGGCTATTCATTCTGAATATGGAATGACGGAATTGCTGTCGCAGGCCTATTCGAAAGGAGACGGGCTGTTTTATCCTGCTTCGACCATGCG
>JAGQXH010000659.1 GCA_020436695.1 Lewinella sp.
CCCCGCACCAAACATCGGTCAATCATCCAACTCCTCGATCTCCGCCATGCTGAAGCTGCTGATGTGCTGATGACGACGTAGAAAGCTGCACCAAGGACAATTGCGTTCGCCGCAACCTTCATAAAAATCATGAGCCATAATGCGTTCGAACGTTTCCTTGATCATGCCTCTTACCAGCCGCACATCTTCGGCGTTGAAGGTGAGTGTTTTGGTAGGGAAATGCCCGGTGGTATCCGGTTCCAGATAGGCGATGCTGCCTTTTTCCACTTTTCGCCCGCTACGATCACTGCTTTCATAGAGGATCTTATAAAAGACGAGTTGCCGCCAATAGCTGCCACCTTGCGGATTGGCGCTACCCGGTCGGCGAAGTTTGCCGGCATCGCGCGAACCGGTTTTGTAATCCACAATATGGCATCGTGCCTTATCGTAAAGTTCCAGTTTGTCGATCATGCCATTGATGGGAACGCCATCTACCTCGGTATTCCGAACGTTTAATTCGACCCGGACGTTCTTGTGCCAGTGTCCGACGTGCTGGCGGTAGTAGGCGGTCAGGTTTTGTCGGCCCGTTTCCAGTCTGCGTTGGTATTCTTTGGGAGAGAAAAACGGCATCAGCTTTTCCATTTCCCATTCGAATAATTGAATGAACTGAGCTTCGGAAGCGAAATGTTTGTCTTTGCTCAATTGCAATTGTTCGAATAGTCTTTCCAGTGCATTGTGCATAGCCAGGCCATAACTGGCCGCCTCGCTTTGCAATACCGGCACCCGTAACACATGTTGATAGTAAAACGCCAGCGGACAGCGCAGGTAGCGATTCATGGCTGAAACACTGAGAGAAAACCCTTCGAGAGCGGTAGCGATCAACTTTGGATCCTGCGCCGATAGCCTGGGGCGGGTCGATAGGGTCATTTGCAGTACTTCTGCCGTTTCCAGGGTTTGTGCATCGGCCTGAATCTCGTTGAGGCTGACCAGGCTATGCAGGGGAAGCTCGTCAATAAATCGGCAACGCTGCAATTCTTTGCCCTGGTCTTCCCGGCTATAGGAGATGTGCAGTTGCGTACGAGCCCGGGTCAGGGCAACGTAGAACAGTCGTCGACGTGCTTCCAGTGCATCTTCTTCTCCGGAAAGGGTCAGCGTATCCGGTAATTTAAAACTGTAGTTATTGCGGCGTGAGCGGGGCTCCCAGTAATCCTCTACGGCATCGATGAGGAAAACGTGCTCAAATTCCAGTCCTTTGGCACTATGTGCGGTGAGGAATTGCACGCCTTCCGTCACTTCCAGGGTTTTACGCAGGGGAATGGAGAGCCGGTTAGCATCCATGCTGCGGAGGATGTCCAATAACCTGTTGAGTCCCAGGCGGGGACGACGGCCAGCTTCTTCCCGGACAAAGTCAAAAAAGGTTTTTACCACCTGCAGGTGCCAGATCTTATCCGGATGTTCAAGGATGTGGTGGAGCAATCCGCTGCCGTTGATAACCAACTCAAGTAAATTGGGCAGGCTCGTATTGCTAACTGCGGCCAGCATCTGGCGCAGAAAATCCGACAATTGCAGCAGCGGCTGGTTGTCTCCGGGGATGTCCTGCAAAAACTGCGGATCGCCAATGATATCCCTCCACTGCGGCCGCTGATCTGCCGGAAGATTGGTGATCTTCCAACTCAGATGGGCAATTAGCTGCGGATCGATGCCGAAAAAATCAAAATGGAGCATCCGGAACAAAAGGTGTTCGGCGCGGTAAGGACGCTGTGCTTCCAGCTGAAGATATTCCAGAAGCAGGCGCAGGTTACGGACCATCGGAAGATCCAGCACATTAATTCGCCGTCGGGTCGTGTAGGGAATGTCCTGTTTTTCCAGAAGCGACAGCAACGGAGCTGCCTGCCGGTGACGGGCGTAGATCACGGCGATCTCTCCGGCCGGAATTCCTGCTTCAAGTAATGCCTTTATACGCGACGCGATGTCGGCTTCCTCGTGGCGTCGGTTAGGGTAAATGTTCACCTCGGGCGGATGCGGGTGACCTGCTGCGGCCGGATTACTGGCCGTCAAATTCTTTTCCAGACCAAGTTCTTCCAGATTGTTGATAATACGCCTTTCATTACGGCGGATCAACTCGCGGGAACTGTCGAGGATCTTTTGGGAAGAGCGGTAATTGTTTTTCAGCACTACCAGTTGCAGGTGCTCCCGGTAACGATCATAGAAGTCGGTCAGGTTTTTCAGACGGGCTCCCTGAAATTCATAAATGGACTGATCGTCGTCTCCAACGATGAAAAGATTGGGGTTGTCCCAATAGGCAGTCAGGAAGTTCAGTATCTCGTTTTGGGCACCATTAGTATCCTGGAATTCATCCACCAGAAAGTAGAGATATTGTTCCTGATAGGTACGCAGAAGGGCTTCGTTCTCTTCAAATGCACGGATTACCCACAGGATCATATCGTCGTAGTCATAACGACGAGCCTCCTGTAAAGCGCGACCGAAGCGCGGATACAATTCGGCCGCCGACCTGAGCATTTCCATACGGCTCACCTCCTCATCGTATTTGGCCTGTTTGAGTGCTCCCTTTATGAAAGTTCCTCTGGAAACCTGGTAAATGTACTCCCGCCGGTTGGGCAGGTCGGCCAGATATTCATCAATGCGGTTGGAAATATCGGCTACACTCCAGTCTTCGGCTTTCATTTTTTGAAAAAGATCGTAGAGGTGATTTTCAAAAAAATAACTATCCGGTCGTCCGAGTCGCAGCGGATGTTTTGGTTCCAGTTCATCCAAAAGGTTGCGGATGATCTCTACTCTTTCCAGATCGCTGATAGATTCCAGGTCATGCCGGCCAAAGTACTCGAGGTTCTCCTGGATAATATTGTTGCAAAAAGAATGAAAGGTGAAGATGTGGACCCGGTGCGCCTCGGGGCCGATAAGATCCAGCAGACGCTGCCGCATCGCCTTAACACCGGCATCGGTAAAAGTGAGGCAAAGGATATTCTGGGCCAGGGTATCGGTTTCCATCAATATGCGACCGATGCGGGCGCTGAGAATATGGGTTTTTCCCGTACCGGGACCCGCTATAACCAATACCGGGCCTTCCGTCTGCTCCACGGCCTGCCGCTGTTCTGCATTGAGCTTTTCCAACTCTTGCAGGAAGGAAGTATTGTATTGTTCCAGCGGGTTGGGCCGGGTTGCTGACATGGGTTGTTGTTTAGCAGAAAGTCGAAGGAGTGATAAGCATTATCATTCCTCCACTTCCAACTGAAGTTTTTCCAGATCGCGTATCAGTAAACGACGCCGGTCAAAGGTAAGGAGATTTTTGTTGCGAAGATTATTGAGTACAGTGGTAACTGTTTGCCTGGAGGTAGCCGTGATATTGGCGATTTCCTGGTGCGTAATGAATTTCCTGACCACTACCTCATAGCCTACGCGTTGGCCACGTCGTTCGGCCAGTTCTAGCAGGTATTCGATAATCCGGGTACGGGAATCTTTAAAGACCAGCGACTCCAGTCGCTTTTCCATTTGTAATACCCGCGATCCCATGACTTTCATCAGGAACAGATTGATGTCGCTGTGATGTCGCATGAGGCTTTTCATCTCTTCAACGGTCAGGATACAGCACGCCGTATCTTCCATGGCATAGGCAAAATCACGCCTTTCCATCTGCCCGATCAGGGATAACTCGCCGAATACTTCTCCGGAATTCAAAATGACTTTAGTGATCTCCCGGCCACCATCACCGTGATTGCCGATCTTTACCCGGCCCCGGATCAGGAAATAGATCTTATCGGCCAGTTCATCCGGCAGATAGATGTATTCTCCTTTTTTGAATTGTTTGTGCAGCTGACTGTTATGAGCAGCTGCCATTCTTTGAGAGCAGAACAAGCCGGAAATGTCCATATTCTCAAGGTACCATAGGCTTTCCTGGTCACTCATCGTTTAATAATGATCAGTTATAAAATAATGCTTCGTTTTTTTCGGTATTCGGTACTGGGGTGCTGATTGTAAAAGTTTGAGATCTGGGACAGTCTGCACTACTTGGTTATTCCGGTAGCAATAGCATAGGTGGCACAGTTATAGCCCGCAGAGCATTTGTCACTTGTCAATCCACTCCACCTTCCCTTCGATCGGCTCCCTTTTGCTTTCAATGTCCGGCAACTTGTAATACCCCATATAAAATAACCCCAGACAGCGTTCTCCGTCTTTCAGGTCCAGAAACTCCTCGGCTTCAATGATCGATCGCGGAGAGCTCCAGTAGCAACCAATCCCGTAAGCGGTACAGCTTAGCCACATATTTTCAACGGCGCAGGCTACGGCTGCGATCTCTTCCCATTCAGGCAGACTTTCTTTAGGGTCTCGCTGCATACAAATAGCGATGACACAATCGGAACGAAGGGGCTTTTCCTTCGTTTTTTTGAGTTTCATGTCAGAGAAAGCTTCCTCCGGTGTGTTATCTTTATACCATTGGGCCAGATAATCGCCCAGCCGTTCCAATGCTTTGCCCCGGAATACCTTAAATCTCCACGGTGCTGTATGCTTGTGATTCGGCGCCCAGTTGGCGTTCTCTAATATCTGTACGAGAATCGAGCGGTCGATGGTTTTTTCAATATAGACTTCCGGGAAGATGGACCGCCGGTTCTTGATGAGTTGGTTAAGTTGCTCTGGCTCCATTTGTTTTTTATGAAAATTTCAATAAATATTGAAAGTTAAAATTTTTTCCTTTATTTTTGTTTTGTGTCCGGGATTGATCGGGATCTGATAGTTCCGGTTTTTCAAATGAAAAATTTTCATCTGCCATCAAAACCCCTGACTATGAAAGTTACCAAATATATTCAAATCGGAGATCTGTTTATCCAGTCGGT